>NZ_JAOQKI010000003.1:0-70425 GCF_025567465.1 Roseburia amylophila | reverse complement strand
TTCATTCTATCAATTGTTCAAAAAAAGAAGTGTGAAAAACAGGCTGCCACATTTCTGTGACAGCCTGCAAATTCTTTCTTTATTCTATGTACGAGCTACACTTCTTCCGTTGCGACTTCGCTTTCGTACTTTTCTAAGATAATCTGCTGTATCTTATTTCTGGTATCTGAGTTAATTGGATGTGCAATGTCTCTGTATTCCCCATCAGCAGCCTTGCGGCTTGGCATTGCAATGAAGAGTCCCTTCTCTCCGTCAATCACCTTGATATCATGTACAACAAATTCCTCATCTATGGTAATGGATACCACAGCTTTCATTTTACCTTCTTTTTCAACTTTACGTATTCTTACATCTGTAATCTGCATTATGTTACCCCCTTCACGCCTTTCTCTTAAGTCTTCTGCCTACAGTGAATATCTGTCATTGCGTTCAAGTACAACCTTTACTCCGTCGTCACCGCAATAATACGTGTTGGCTTTCAGCGTTCCACGGCTTTCCACGATACAGTTTTCAATATGCGTATTATCTCCAATATATACGTCATTGAGAATAATGGAATTCTTGATTACACAATTCTTTCCTACAAACACATTTTTAAACAATACAGAATTTTCTATTTTACTGTTGATGATACATCCACTGGAAATCAGGCTGTTCTTCACATCAGAACCTGCATTGTATTTTGCTGGTGGATAATCATCTACTTTCGAATAGATATGCGGTGTCTCACGGAAGAAGTAATCTCTCACTTCCGGTTTCAGGAAATCCATATTGGTATTGTAATATGAATCCACTGTTGCAATATTGCTCCAGTAATCTTCCATTTTATATCCATAAATTCGTTTCATATTCTTATAACGAATCAGAATATCTGTAACGAAATCCCATCTGTCTTCCTGACCGCTCCGCTCTAACATTTCAATCAGCTGTCTTCTGCGGATGATATAAATACCGGTAGAAATTGTATTAGAGCTGGATACCATAGGTTTCTCTTCAAACTCTGTGATTCTGGATTCTTCATTCATGCGGATTACACCAAAGCGGCTGATATCTGCGCCTTCCGGCATATCCTTGCACACAACAGTTATATCAGCTTTCTTCTCAATATGGTAATCCAATACCTTATTGTAATCCAGCTTGTATACACAATCACCACCTGTAATAATTACATATGGCTCATGACGTTTTTTCAAGAAATCAATGTTCTGGTACATTGCATCTGCAGTTCCTCTGTACCACCAGCTGTTGTCAGCGGTTACGGTAGGAGTGAAGGTATAAAGACCTCCCTGTTTTCTTCCAAAATCCCACCATTTGGATGAACTTAAATGTTCATTTAAAGAACGTGCATTATACTGAGTCAGCACTGCAACGGTCTGAATATGTGAGTTGCTCATATTACTCAATGCAAAATCAATGCATCGGTAGCTTCCGCCGATTGGCATTGCTGCAATTGCACGCTTGCTGGAAAGTTCCTGCATACGATGATTGTTTCCACCTGCTAAAATTAATCCTAATGCCTTCATATTCTGTCACCTTCCTTAATAATAGCTCCACCGCCTGCTAACATTCCATCTGGATAATCTGACGGTTCCGTCACTCCGGAAATCGCTGTATTTTTTCCAATTGAAACTCCGTCTGGTATTACAGAATCTTCTCCGATAGTAACCAGATCAGATGCATATACTTTTTCATTCAATGTGCTTGGTGCATACTCGCCTACGCCTAAGTGGCAGTTTGCTCCAACAATGGTCTTATCTGCAATAATGGATTTCTCCACCACAGTATTCTCTCCAATCACACATTCTTTCATGATAATGGAATTGTGTACCACCGCACCCTTTTCAATCCGGACTCCTGCACCAATTACAGAATTCTGCACTTCCCCATAAATTTCAGCACCTTCTCCGATAATGCTGGTATCAACCTTGGACTCTGCCGCAAGATACTGCGGAGCTACATTATCGCTCTTGGTATAAATCTTCCAGTATTCTTCATAAAGGTTAAATTCCGGAATCAGATCAATCAATTCCATATTTGCTTCCCAATAGGAGGAAAGTGTTCCAACATCCTTCCAGTAACCATTGAATTCATAAGCAAATAAACGCTTTCCATTCTCATGGCAGTACGGAATAATATGCTTTCCGAAGTCACAATTACTCTGATCCTTCATAGCAATTAAGCTGTCACGCAATACTTTCCAGTTGAATATGTATATTCCCATGGATGCGAGGTTGCTTCTCGGATGTTCCGGTTTTTCCTCGAACTCTTTAATTTTTTTATTTTCGTCTGTTATAACCACACCAAAACGGCTTGCTTCTTCTATTGGAACAGGCATTGCTGCAATTGTTACGTCTGCATTATTTTCCTTATGGAAATCAAGCATTACTTCATAATCCATCTTATAAATATGGTCGCCCGATAAAATCAGCACATAATCCGGATTATAAGTCTCCATATATTTCAGGTTCTGGTAAATCGCATTTGCTGTACCAGTATACCATTCACTGTTATCACTTCTCTCATATGGAGGAAGAACCGTTACTCCTCCGTTATTACGGTCTAAGTCCCACGGAATTCCAATTCCAATATGTCTGTTTAATCTCAATGGCTGATACTGTGTCAGCACTCCGACGGTATCAATACCTGAGTTGATGCAGTTGCTCAATGGAAAGTCGATAATACGATACTTTCCTCCAAATGCGACTGCAGGCTTTGCTACACCGGAAGTTAATACTCCAAGACGGCTTCCTTGTCCGCCCGCCAAAAGCATGGCTATCATTTCTTTCTTAATCACGTCATTCACCTCTCGTCATAAAATCAGGTCATTTTGGTATAACAAAAGTATAACACACTGCCCATATGTTGTACAGCATTCTGTATAATTATTTTATCTTTTTTCGCATATTTTAGTCATTTTAGACAATTTTTGAACATTTCTTGTCATTTTTACAAAATCACCTCCATTATTTTGCATTCTTTTTTCCTGACAGACAAAATAGATTTGCAAATTCCCTGCATATGGTTATAATATTAGGAAGAAATCTTTTCTCAAGAAACGAAATTATAAGTCAGGCAGGTAAAGAATTATGTATTCATTAAATTTTGAAGAACCTATTCATGTACATTTTATCGGTATTGGCGGTATCAGTATGAGTGGTCTTGCAGAAATCTTGCTGGAAGAAGGTTTTACCATTTCCGGTTCTGATGCAAAGCAGTCTGCACTTACCGACAGCCTTGCCCAAAAAGGCGCAACCATTTACATTGGTCAGAAAGCATCTAACTTATCCATCCGTCCTGCACTGGTTGTCTATACTGCTGCCATCCGCGAGGACAATGAGGAATTTAAAGCAGCCGTAGATGCCGGTATTCCAATGCTTTCCCGTGCAGAACTGCTTGGACAGATTATGGATAACTATGAGAAATCCATTGCAGTTGCCGGTACCCATGGAAAAACCACTACCACATCCATGATTTCACAGATTCTTCTTGTTGCAAAGGCTGACCCTACAATCAGTGTTGGTGGTATCTTAGAAGCAATCGGTGGAAATATCCGCGTAGGTGGTTCAGAAGTATTCATTACCGAGGCCTGCGAATATACCAACAGTTTCCTGCATTTTCATCCGAAATACAGTATCATCACCAGTGTGGAAGCTGAGCATCTCGACTTCTTCAAAGATATCGATGATATCCGCCGTTCTTTCCATGAATTTGCCGGAAATACTGCACCTGATGGTGTATTAATCATCAACGGCCAGATTGCAGCTTTAGATCAGATTACCAACAATTTGTCCTGTAGCGTCACTACTTATGGTTTATGCGAAAACGATGACTTTTATGCCAAAAATATTACTTATAATGACCATGCCTGCGGCACATATACTCTGATGCACAAAACCGAAGACTTAGGAACCGTTTCCTTAAGCGTTCCAGGCAGGCATAATGTCTCCAATTCACTGGCTGCCATTGCACTTTGCTTAAATCTCGGTCTTCCTTTGGATGTTATCAAAAAGGGACTGCTTCAGTTTGGCGGCACCAAACGTCGTTTTGAATACAAAGGAACAAAGAACGGTATCACCGTTATCGATGATTATGCACATCATCCGACCGAAGTGGCTGCTACATTAACCGCAGCCCGGAATTATCCACACGGACGGATTATCTGCGTTTTCCAGCCACACACCTATTCCAGAACCAAGGCATTCTTAAGTGATTTTGCCCGGGTGCTTTCCATGGCAGATATTGTAGTCCTTGCAGACATCTATGCCGCCAGAGAGAAAAATACGATTGGGATTTCTTCCAAAGACCTTTTGGCAGAGCTTCAGAAAAACGGTCAGGAAAGTTATTATTTCCCGTCTTTTGATGAGATTGAAAAATTTTTATCAGAAAAATGCATAAACAATGATTTGTTGATAACTATGGGAGCCGGAGACGTGTATCTTATAGGCGAACACCTTCTCCAACAGTAGTTATCCACATTATCCACATCGTAATTCACATTTTTGCGAATTATGGATGTGGATTTTTTTGTTTACATAATGTATTTTTGAAAATCGCCATTCTATCTGTATTAACCGCCAAACTGCTCCCATTTCAGTTACCATAATGCACTTTCAAAAGAAAGTTATCCACATTATTCACAATTCTGTGCAAATGTGGAAACCCTTGATTTTACTGGATTTTTGGTTAAAATAAGACTTCTCAATTTTAGATTCATATGCTATAATGTGGTCGGTGAAAGAGGGAGTTCTTATGACAGACATAACATTACATACGAAAAGCAAATCCACGGTTACCTGCGTATCCAATACCTTTATTGATGAGTATATGGCAGATGCCAATGGAGAATTTGTAAAAATTTATTTATATTTACTCCGCTGCATCAACGCAGCTGAGAATTTTTCCATTTCTAAGATGGCTGATAAATTCGACCATACAGAAAAGGATATTAAACGTGCCTTAAAATACTGGGAGAAAAAACACTTACTCCAGTTAGAATATAATTCCGGCGAACAGCTTACCGGTATCTGCCTGTGCGAGCCTGTTTCTGCGGTTACGCAGGATTCTGAACATGCAGAAAAGCCTACGGAAGCATCTTCTGTAGATATCCGTCCATCCTATACCAAAGACCAGATTCTGTCTTTCCAGAATGATGAAGCTTCCAGCGATTTATTATTCATTATTGAACGCTATATCGGACATCCTTTGTCCATCAAGGATTATGAAACCATTCTTTACTGGTCAGATGAATTGAAATTCTCCACAGACCTGATTGAATATCTGGTAGAATCCTGTGTGGACAACGGTCATAAGAGCATCCGCTATATGGACAAGATTGCCCTTTCCTGGTCTGCTTCTTCTATCCGTACCGCGGAAGATGCCAGACGTTCTTCCAGCGCCTATAAGCAGACACATTATGGTGTCATGAAGGCATTTGGAATCAGCGGCAGAAAGCTGGCCGAATACGAACTTGAACTGGTAGATAAATGGACCAGCCAGTTTGGATTTACACTGGATATTATTTCCGAGGCATGCAAACGGACACTGCAGGCGACAAATCAGCCAAGCTTCCAGTATGCCGATACCATCTTAGAGAACTGGCATAAATGCAATATCCACCATTTAGAGGATATTGCTATATTAGACACTGCTTATAAAAAAAGCAAGGCATCTTCTTCCCGCAATGTCACCGTAAACAAGACTGCCGCCAACCGGTTTAACAATTTTTCACAGCGTACCTATAATTTTGAACAGCTTGAAAAACAGCTCTTAAATAATTAAGACACTTTTTCAGGAATACTAAAGGAGCATTTCATGTCTCTTAATAATTCACAATACGATACTTTAATCCGGCAATATAATGCCAGACAGTTTCACAATCAGCATCTTCTGGATGAACGCATTCAGGAAGTCTACGGAAAATGTCCGCGCCTTACAGAAATAGACAACGAAATTTCTTCCATCTCAGTAGCAAGTGCAAAACAGCTTTTATCTGATGATGGAGCAGAAGATTCCTCTGTTCTCTCTTCATTAAAAGAGCAGCTTGCTGCTCTTCGCTTGGAGAAACAGAATCTGATTGTTTCTCTGGGTTATCCGGCTGATTATCTGGAACCGGTTTACACCTGTAAGGACTGTAAGGATACCGGTTATATTGGGAATGAACGCTGTCATTGTTTTGTACAGGCTGCCATTGATTTAGTCTATACGCAGTCTAATGTAAAAGATATTTTAGCCAAAGAGAATTTTTCGAATTTCTCTTATGCATACTATTCCAAAGAGCAGATAAATCCCACAACCGGATTATCTGCTTATGATACTGTAAAAAAAGCTGTTGCAGACTGTAAGTCCTTTATCGAGCATTTTGATACCTCTTTTGAAAATCTCTTTTTCTATGGAGCAACCGGTGTCGGTAAGACTTTTCTTTCAAACTGCGTTGCCAAAGAGCTTTTAGATAAAGGACATTCCGTTATTTATTTTACAGCCTTCCAATTATTTGATATATTTGAAAAGGACACTTTCCAGAAGGACGCTGCAGCTTCTGCTGCCGGACAGAATATCTTCGACTGTGATCTTTTAATCATTGATGACCTTGGAACCGAACTTGCTAACTCCTTTACGGCATCCCGGCTTTTCCTGTGTCTGAACGAACGTATGCTGCGTCAGAAATCAACATTGATTTCTACGAATTTAAGTATCGACCAGCTTGCTGATGTATATTCCGAGCGTATCTGCTCCCGCATCTTCAGCAGCTATACGATGATTAAGCTTTTTGGAGACGATATCCGTCTTAAGAAAAAGCTGCATTAATTACGCATTCAATTAGATGCTATATCTATTGAACTATATAAGATAAATTATTTCTATGGAGGAACCTATTCATGTCAAACAGTGAAAGAAACTTAGAAACCCTTCCTACTGGTTCTCTTGGAATTATTCCATTACAGAGCTGCCAGGAATTAGGAGAAAAAGTTGACAAATACCTTGTCAAATGGAGAGACGAAAGACAGCATCAGCACCAGAATGATGCAGCTTTTATGGGCTACAAACGTGATTCTTATATCATCGAAGCTGTTACCCCTCGTTTTGGTTCAGGCGAGGCAAAGGGAATGATCAAAGAAACTGTTCGTGGTTATGACCTTTATCTTATGGTTGATGTTACTAACTACAGCCTTACTTATTCTCTGTGTGGTCAGACAAACCATATGTCCCCAGATGATCATTACCAGGATTTAAAGAGAATTATTGCTGCAATTGGCGGCAAGGCAAGAAGAATTACTGTTATCATCCCATTCCTTTATGAAAGCCGCCAGCATAGAAGAAGCACCAGGGAATCTTTGGACTGTGCACTGGCTTTACAGGAACTGGTTGCCATGGGCGTTGACAACATTATTACATTTGATGCACATGATCCTCGTGTCCAGAATGCAATTCCTTTAAAGGGTGGTTTTGAAACTGTTCAGCCTGCATACCAGTTTATCAAAGGTATCTGCAAGAACGTTCCTGACTTACAGATTGATTCTGACCACATGATGATTATCAGCCCGGATGAGGGTGGTACCGGACGTGCAATTTATCTTTCCAGTGTACTTGGTCTGGATATGGGTATGTTCTACAAACGCCGTGATTACAGCAGAATTGTTGACGGACGTAACCCTATTGTCGCACATGAATTTTTAGGTTCTTCCGTAGAAGGAAAAGATGTTCTGATTATCGATGATATGATTTCTTCCGGAGAAAGCATGATTGACGTTGCAACCGAATTAAAAAAGAGAAAAGCAAACAGAATCTTTGTTGTTGCAACCTTCGGACTTTTCACCAATGGTCTGGAAAAATTCGATAAAGCTGTAGAAGATGGAACTATCTACCGTGTAGTTACCACCAACCTGACTTATCAGACTCCGGAGCTTTTAAGCCGTCCATATTATATCAACTGTGACATGAGCAAATATATTGCTTATATTATCGATACATTGAATCATGATGCTTCTATCAGTGAGCTCTTAGATCCAAACGAGCGTATCCAGAAGCTTATAAAGAAATATAAAGCTAATCAGAAAAAGAAATAAATAACGGCAGCAAAAATGGCTTCGGAATTCCGAAGCCATTTTAATATCATGAGCAAAATAAAACTAGAATAAGTTAACCTTGCCTGCATATGTATCGTTTATAACATAGTATGCTGCATATTCTTCCGGTTTTAAATAAACCTTTAAAGACTTGATGCTGGATGCCCTGTGTCCGTCTGCTGTGAAAGCTTCTTTTGCTCTCTCAATCACGTTTGCAACAACATCTTCATTACCATCAAACTGAACAAATACTTCCGGTACAAGTTCTTTCTTCTCTGCCTTGGCAGTTTTCTTAGCCGCTGCTTTCTTGGTTGCTTTCTTTGCGGTAGTCTTTGCTGCTGCTTTTACAGTTGTCTCTGCTTTCTTTGCTGTCTCTTCTGCCTTCTTAACTGTCTCTTCTGCTTTCTTTACTACGGTTTCTGCTTTTTTCGCTACAACTTCTTTTGCTTCTGCCTTAACCTCTTCTGCCTTAACTACTGCCTTTGTCTCTGTAGCTTTTACTGCTGCCTTTACTTCGGCTGCTTTCTCAACTGGTCTCTTCTGCATTATAATTCCCTCCCTGAAAATTAATCACACACTAAAAACTTCTCCATTGCTAAAAGAGCTTCTTCTTCATCATTCCCCTCTGCAACAATGTTAACCGTCATTCCTTTGGACGGATTAAATGCCATAATTCCCATGATGCTCTTGGCATTAATTTTACGGTTATCACTTTCCAGAGTAATATTGCTGTCAAACCGGCAGGCAACCTGAACCAACTCTGCAATTGGATTATCATGTTTTTTTGAAACGTTTGAAACTGTAACTTCTTTTCTACTCATGTTATCTTCCTCGCTTCTAAGTAGTACAATTCGTACAAAAATTAATATATCCTACACGAACAGATTTTGCAATAGACTTTGTGAAAATACAGCACTAATACCGAAACTGCCAAGAAACTTCGGCTTTTTTTAGGCAATTTTATATGTTTTTTACGCCTTATTCACGCCTGTCTCTGCCCGTATCCCTATTCTGCCATTTTCATATAAGCAAAATATACATTACCTGCTGCATCAAATACATTCTGTGCATCCGTCATTGACATCTTCTCTGTTGCACCGGTTGCCGGATTATAAACATAGACTCCTGCATTATCATAGCCTGTAATTAATACAGCTTCACTTCCACTACTCATGGCAAATACCGGTGTTCCCAGATTGACATAATATAACACTGCATCCAGATCACTTCCAGTCAAATCAATGACTACAGAGTCCTGCAGGGTATCCTTTAAAATTTGTTTTGGTGTATTTCCGGATGTCATCAATTCTCCTACACCAACATTTAATCCCTGCATCGAAAGCATACCATTGATTGCTTTTGCTATCGTTGTTCCGGATGCGTCTGCATCACCTATTGTAATCGTCAGTGGTAGCTGGGAAGATTTTCTTGCCCTCTTCCAGATATACTGCTGTCTGCTTCCTACCACAACGCCCACATTATCATTTGCCACTGCAATGGCTTTTGCCGCATTATCCGTTGCCAGCACTACTCTTCCGGCAGAATAAGCATAATAATAATCTGTCTCTTCCGGTTCTTTCAGATTCACATTTCTCGGCGACTCCAATACAATCCGCTTCGGAGTCAGCAGACGATCCGAGCTTATCTCTTCTTCCTGTAATAATTGCAGCTGCAGCTGCGTCTGTTTTCGTTCCGTTACCGTACTGTGAATGCTGACTACTTCTGCAGAATCTCCCTCACGATTCATAATTGTATCCTGTTCCGCCGGGACATAAGCCATACCGTTATACTGTTCCCGGTTCAGATAAATAGTATAATCCACAACTTCTACAGATGCCACATAATATCCATCCTTATGGTAATCTTTTAACACTCCGTGTTCTTCATCATCCGTATCTACAATATAAATATGATTCATCGGGAACTGTACATTTCCGGCAGAATCTGTATACACATCACTGTCATCCGCCTCGCCATAGATAAAATCATCTTCCATAAATGCCAGTGGCCGGATATACGTTCCTGCTGCCGCTGCCACTTCAAAGCTTTTCGAATTCTCCAGATTCAGAACAGTAATTTTCGAACCGCTGTCACTGTTGCCATCTGCAATATAAGCAACAAACTGATTATTCTCTGATACCGCATAATTTCCTGTTTCAAATCCGCTGACTACTTCCTTTTCTTTGGTAGTAGCAAGATTAATCTCATACAGTGTCCCACCCATCATAATGTAGAACATTCCACTTTCATTTTCATACATCAGCTGTCCCAGTTCTGATTTCAGCACTTCGTAAGAGTGGGTGGATGGTATAAACAGTTCCTCTTCTACTGTATTTGCCACGCTGTCATAATGATAAACACCTACGCCCACCTGACCTTCGTGGTTTCCCCTGTTCATATAACCATATACAACAAAATCAGCACTTCCTGTTTCATCCACCTTAATAATCCGGATATCATGTTCCTTATGATTTTCCCTGGAATCAATCCCCTCATAACCACGGAAGCTGAACACCTGGGAAAGCTTTTTTTCTGTCGCATTGTAACACCAGAGTTCTCCTTCTTTTACAAAACAGAGAATACTTCCGGTCTCATTACTCTTATATTCCACATCGGACGAACATATTCCAAGCTGTAAATAATTCTCATAAAAATCATCATTCTCTGCCCGGAAAATTTCATCCATGGTTCTCTCAAAATTCAATAGATACATCCGGTCATTGGTATAACGGACACGGTAATATTCTTCTACATTATAATATTCCAGTTCCCCATTATCTCCGGTTGCCGTCACTACATAATCCAATAGAATTACATTATAGGAATTGTTGATTTCTTTGATGCTTACCGATGGGTCCGTCAGAACGGTCCCATTGAATTTATCCCATGTTACCTGTCGCAGTGTGGAATGAATACTGACATTGGCAAGTGTGGTATTATCCGCAGAAGAATCCGGTTCCATATAAGTTGCCAGAGAACCGCTTCCATCCTTTTGAAATGTTTTTTCATGGAAATCTTTTGCAAAATCAATGCTTTCCTTCACATAACAATCCTGCGGTTCAATAATCCTTGTATAATAATTTAAGGTATCATCCCCATGCAGTAAATGTATAATCAACAGATATTCTGCATTGGAATCCAGAAGATTCTGAATCGGAAGGTCTGCTGTAATCACTCCATTCTTCTGGGAATAACTATCTACCTTCGCATCTGCAATAAGCCGCTTGGTATCCATACTCCGAATTTCATAGGAAAGTTCATCCACTGCGTAGCTTCCATTCTGAACGCGGATTGGAAGCAGCCTGTCCGTATCAATCGGTGTAATGCTGTCCCTCATGTAAACTGCATTCATTTCATCTACATACCCGTAGAGTTCATTGATTTTCTGCTCTTTATAATAAAGCTGGACAGTCGGCAGCGTTGCCTCCTCCAGTTCTGTTGTCATATCAGGATTTGTTTTATTTGTCAAAAAACTAAACACTACGGTTGATACCAGAAACACACCTGCTAACACCAGTGCCCGAATCATTCCTTTATTCATCTGTATTCCTCATCTTCCTAAACTACGAAAAACACGCTTTGCGAGTTTCTCGAGTTATCGCGGTGCCCGTCAAATCTGCATGCAGGCATGCGATTTTTCTCGCTACTCACGTAAGCAAACAATATAGCCATCAAAAAACGACAGCTATATTGTAATTCCTTTTTTGCAAAAGCTCAACCTCTATTTTATTACCTGCTACCAGCATCTGCGGCAGCGTCTGTAACGGCATCTGCGGTAAAACATCTCATGAAACAGAAGAATTTCCGGAGCATCCATGTCTTCCCGGTTTTCCCCAAGTCCCGCCTTATCACGGATTCTCTTACAAATCTGCCGCAGCATCAGCCGATCCGGATACTCGTCAAACATGAGACTTCCCTCATATTCCATCTTATCGCATTCTTCTTCCACCAGTTCCTGTACTTTTCTTATCTCCATCGGATACATCTCTTTCATGCGGTCTAAATCCCTCTGATATTCTAGCTCCGTCATGTAAAGATTCTGGATTGGGTTTGTCATATAAAAGGGCTGTTTGCCCGGCATCTGCTGCTGTTGCATCTTAAAGAAAATATCCTGATTATAATCCAATGTTTCCTTCTCTCCTGATTCTCATCAGTATAATATATGCAGGAGAGACTGTTTGTTGACGGCAAAAATGCTGTTATCTGTTTGTTTCCAACGACATCAGAAATAATACCGCTGTCAGTTCCTTTGGGAACATGGCATGCAGTTTCAGAATTTCTTTTGACGTCAGTGTGTCCTGTTGTACCGCATAATATGCAGCCGCAGCCACCAGCATTTCTTTTCCAAAGTTTTTAACTTCTGCAATCAGTCCTGCCGGCTCCCTTAATTTATGTGCAATGATACATTCTGTCACCTGTCTCAGCTCTGCATCTGCCAACTTCTTATGAAGTGTTTCCACAAAATGTTCCATGGAATATTCAATTGCTGCATCTACATCAAATACCTCTCCACAGATTTCTGCCGCTGCAAGGAAATATTCCCTCGGTGACATTTTCTCCTTTTCACTTCGTTCTGCCAGAAGTGTATGTACTTTATTAAATTCGCTTTTCTTAGCAAAACGTTTTACCGGCATTTCATCCCTGACCAGTAAATCCAGTTCTGTCATCCGATACAAAAAGTGATCCATTGCCCTGCGGTATTTCTCCATGGATTCCTTTTCAAAGGTATATACATAGCCATAATATTTTCCATAAACCTTCATGGTATCCTGGTATCCCATTCTGGCATTTGCCATTAAAAGAGCATGGTCAAAATTCATCATGGTTCCAAGGGAGCGGCTTGGCTTGATATAAGTTACATACGGCCGCTTGGCATAGGCATCGTGTGCCGGTGATGTATGTAAATCAACAGCAATAATCTGCTGTGCTCCCATTCGGATGGCAAGGTCAATTGGAAGATCATCATAATAGCATCCATCCAGATACGTTGTCTCTCCGATTTTATGCATCGGGAATAATGGAAAAATTGCAGAAGATGCCAGAATATAATCTTTCATAAGTCCTTCCGGAATGTCACGCTTTGTCAGTTCGCAGGGTTTTAAAGACGGAAATTCCACCGTAACCAATCCAAAATCTGTCTTTGATTTCCGAATCTTATCCTCTTCTATCAGTGTTTCAATAAAAGCAGTAAAAGGTGAAATATCTGCACCTTTATTCTTTACATATTTTTTCAGGAATGGACCAATTGCCTCTCTCTGGTCATACATGCCCTCTATGGTATCCGTCAGATTGATTCCATCCTCCATCATATCTTCCATGGTTATGGTGCTCCATAGTTCATAAGCCCTGTCATAATCTCCCGTTGCCATTAAGGCTCCGTTAATGGAACCTATGGATGTTCCGGTTACAATCTGATAATCGATGCCAAGTTCATTTAATGCTTTCCAGACTCCCAGTTCATAAGAGCCTTTCGTACCGCCTCCACTTAATGCAATTCCACGTTTCATATAAGTCCTCCTCCGGTTATCTCCCGGCTTCTGCCCTTCTTTTAAGAAAGCCAGACTGTCAGTTTCTCTCCATTGAATGCGAACTCATTTTTACGTCCTTTGTAACATATCACAAATTTCTTATATACTTTTTCATAACCTTTATGCAGCATCCGGACCGTTAATGTCTCATCCTTTGTGATGGTCATCTCATATTCATTATATACACCATCCTGATATGTAAAATCTTCTCCGTTATCCTGATAATGCACATAACGGTCTTCTCCCGGATATACATCAAGAATCAGGGTATCCAGTTCAATCTCTCCCACATACTGCATCGGTTCAAAACATGGGATAATGCTTCCTGCTTTTACAAAAACCGGGCATACATCAAGAGGTGCGTCTTTTACAATATACTGCTTTCCGGTATATTTTTCCCTTGTATCATAGTCATACCAGGTTCCCTCCGGCAGATACAAAAGCTTCTTCGTCATTCCCTGCTCTACTACAGGAGCTACCAGCATATGCTCTCCAAACAGGAATTCTCCATTGAGATTCCAGGTTTCTTTATCTTTCTCATAATGCAATACCAGTGGACGGATTACCGGCATACCATTCTGCTCCGTCTCATGGAATAAATCATAAAGGTATGGCAGTAATTTATAACGAAGTTCAATATATTTCCGGTTAATATTTAATGTCTCTTCTCCGAAAAGCCACGGCTCCTGTCTGGTAGAACCCTTGGAAGAATGATTCCGGAACAACGGTGAAAAACAGCCAACCTGTACCCATCTTGACAACAGCTCCGGCGTCACATCTGCACCGAATCCACCTACATCTGTTCCGATAAATACCATACCGGATAATCCCAGATTGCACATCTGTGGAATTGCCATCCGCAGGTGCTCCCACAGGCTCTGATTATCTCCTGTCCATGCTGTGGTATACTTTTGGGAACCACTGTAACAGGCACGGGTGATTACAAATGGTCTTCTGCCGTCCTGCTTCTTCAAGCCTTCATAGGTAGCCTTTGCCATCAGATGTCCATAGACATTGTGCATCTGGCCATGGTCACATGGTCTGTCTTCGTCTGTAAATACGACATCTTCCGGCAGTTCTCCACGAAAGCTTGCCGGCTCATTCATATCATTCCATACACCGCGGACTCCTAAGTCCACAAGATATTTCTGTTTCTCGCCCCACCACTGTCTTACCTTCGGATTTCCAAAGTCAGGGTATACCGCATCTCCAGGCCATACTGCATTTACATAGGTATCCCCTTCCGGTGTCTTGGCAAAATATCCCTGCTCCATGCCTTCATCATACATATCATAACCTGGGTCTAATTTGACACCCGGGTCAATGATAGTAACAATTTTAAATCCTTTTTTCTTTAAATCTGCAATCACTTCACCAGGCCTGCCAAAGTCCTTTTCATTCCAGGTAAAGACCCGGTAGCCATCCATATAGTCAATATCCAGATGAATCGTATCAATCGGAATCTTTAATGCACGGTATTTATCCGCAATTGCGCGGATCTCTGCGGAAGTCTCATATCCCCAGTGCGACTGATGATAGCCTAATGTATAAAGCTGCGGAAGCGGTGTTCTTCCGGTCAGATAAGTATAATCAGCTACAACCTCCGGCATATTATCCCCGGCAATAAAATAGTAATCCAGATTGCCACGGTCTGAGCCAAAGAAATAGTATTCCTTATTTTCTTTTGCCAGATCAAAATAAGTCTTACAGGTATTATCAAAAAAGAGTCCGTATACGCAGCTTTCACGCAATGTTATAAAAAATGGAATGGATTTATACAATGCTTTAAAGGCTTCCGTATGCGCCGCCGGATTATCCGTATTCCACATCTCATAATCATAATTCTTCTTATTTAATACACCTGCTTTATCACCAAAGCCATAGAAGGCTTCGTCTCCTTCCATGCGTTTCACCGCCTGTACATGGTAATTCTTATCTGTTGCCTGCGGCACCTCATGTCCCTCTGCTTTTAAGAATTCGATAAATTTCTCACTAATCTGTGTTACAAATTCCCTTCCACCACGATAGTCCGCACAGAGAAGTTGCCCTCTTGTATCATAAAAGTCCACCATAAAATTATCATATATGCGTATAATTAATTTTGCAGTCCGAACCTCAAGATAGTCAATTCCTTCCTGTACATCAAAATGTATATGCTTTGACTTTTCTCCCTCGATGGCTTTTGAACGATGTTCCTCACATTCGAACGGAACAAACACATTTACAATGTTATCTGTCAGAACCTCTAAACTTCCCTTGCCATATTCAAATGCAAAATGAATGATTCCATTCTCCACATAATAAGATTTTCTTTTTCCCAGCATACTTTTTCCTCCGTTTTTGCTTATATTAGCAGTAATGTACCTCCCACTATCATAAGTAATCCAAAGAATGCCTTTGGCTGTAGTCTTTCATTTAAAAACACAGATGAAAATACAATTGTAACTACAATGCTTAGTTTATCAATCGGCACCACTACGCTGGCTTCGCCCAGCTGCAGCGCCCGGTAATAACAAAGCCATGATGCTCCGGTTGCTATTCCGGATAAAATCAGAAACATTCCATCCCGGAAGGTCATACTCCGGACCTGTTTCTGTTTCTTTGTTACAAATACTACCACCCATGCCATAACAAGTACCACTCCAGTACGATATGCCGTTCCAAGATTGGAATTCACACCATCTATTCCCACCTTGGCAAGGATGGACGTCAGACTGGCAAATACTGCCGACAGCAGTGCATAGATAAGCCACGCCCGGCTCTTTGTGCCACTGCTTTTCTTTCTGGTAATCATAAGCATCGTTCCAACGCCAATCAATACCATGGCAATGATTTTCTTCTCGTTCAGTCCTTCATTTAAGAAAATGACTGCCAGAATCATCGTCAGGATTGTACTGGATTTATCAATCGGTGTTACTTTATTTACATCTCCTAGCTGCAATGCCCGAAAATAGCAAAGCCAGGATGCCCCGGTTGCTATTCCGGATAATGTAAGATAAATTAACGTCCGCGTTCCTATACTTCCGATTGGAGTATAAGATCCGGTAAGCCGTACCATAATCCATGCAAAAATCAATACTACAATCGTCCGGATTGCTGTTGCAAGATTCGAGTCTATTTTCTTAATTCCAACTTTTGCCAATATTGCCGTAATACCTGCAAAAAAAGCAGAGCCACATGCATATGCAAGCCACATATTTATTCCTCTTTTCTATTATCCCGGGAAAATTCTGTCTTAATCTGCACTGCAACAGACTTTATTTTTACCACCCACTTTTGCATCGTTCAAATACAGATGCCACTTCACTTAATATCCATACCCGTCATAATGTTTCAAATATTATCTTATTCCATTCTTCCGCCTCTTTCGGTATTTCTCTTCTCTTGTTTGTTCTTTCCTGCACCCTTCATTCCCCATACATATCCTATTTCAGAAATCCATTTACAATCTGCTCCTCTGCCTCTTTTTCAGACAGTCCCAGTGTCATCAGCTTAATCAGCTGTTCTCCTGCTATTTTTCCAATTGCTGCCTCATGAATCAATGCTGCATCGATATCATTTGCTGCAAGAGACGGAATTGCCTCCACCTTTCCATTGTCCATGATGATGGCATCACATTCTGTATGTCCGCTGCATGCATTATTACCACGAATATAAGAAACAAACTTCTGGTGGGAATCTCCCTTTGCTACCGAACGAGATACCACATTTGCACTGGAATGTGCTCCATTTAAATCTACCGTAAAATCTGTCTCTGCCTTCTGCTGTCCATGAGTCATAATACGTTCATGAATCACAAGGGACGCATCTTCTTTAAGGTCTGCTTCGGTTGTACGGATTGTGGAGTCTACTCCTTTAATCTGAACACTGTCCATATCCATGAATCCGCCTTCTTCCATGTGGATCACGGTAGTTGGATTTAAGACTCTGGCTCCATTTCCATCCCCTTCACCATAATGCTTTTCTACATATTTTACTTTTGCATTCTTTCCTATATAAAAGGTGTGTATTCCATCATGCTGTGATGTCTGGTCTCCGCAGTTGTGGATACCGCATCCCGCAATGATTGTCACATCTGCACCTTCCCCGATATAAAAATCATTATACACCAGGTCCTTTAAGCCGCTTTCACTTAAGATAACCGGAATATGCATACTCTCATTCTTTGTTCCCGGTTTTACATAGATATCAATTCCCGGCTTGTCCTTCTTAGTTACAATATCAATATTTGCAGTTGTATTTCTTGCCTCCAGTTTTCCGTTGTTGCGGATGTTATATGCGCCTTCCGGCACGCTGTGCAAATCTGATATCTCTGCTAAAAGATTCTTTTCTATACTGTCCATTTTCTCACCTTTTCCTAGACTAATTTTTCCATCAAAGTAGAGCAGGCTTCACTGCTGCCTAACAGCTTTGGAAGCACTTCTTCCCGGCTTCCGGCTGCGCTTACTTCTCCATCTGCAATTACAATAATCCGGTCTGCAATGTTTAAGATTCTCTCCTGATGTGAAATAATCAGAATCGAGCCATTGATTTTCTGATACATATTCTCAAATACCTGAATCAGATTGTTAAAACTCCAAAGGTCAATTCCTGCCTCCGGCTCATCAAATATGGATAATTTGGTTCCTCTTGCAATTATCATTGCAATCTCAATACGCTTTAGCTCCCCACCGGAAAGGCTGTCATTTACCTCCCTGCCAATATAATCCTTTGCGCAAAGTCCTACTTCTGAAAGATAGGAACATGCCTGGCTGATGGAAATATCTTTTCCCGATGCCAGTGTAATCAAATCCTTTACGGTCAATCCCTTAAATCTTACCGGCTGCTGAAACGCAAAGCTGATTCCCTTTCTTGCCCGTTCGGTAATGGATAATCCTGTAATATCCTCTCCATCCAATAAAATCTGTCCGGAAGTTGGTGTTACTATTCCGGCAATCAGCTTCGCCAGCGTGGATTTACCTCCACCGTTTGGTCCGGTAATTGCCACAAACCGGTCTTCTATCTTCAGATTGATATTTTTTAATATTTCCTTGTCTGCTGTTTCATCATTTACCTGAAAACTAATGTCTTTTAATTCCAGCATTTCTCTTTCCTCACCTTACTGTCAGATTCACCTATCTGCCTCTCTGCGAACCTGGTTTTTATAAAAAAAGGATAGCACAAAATGGCTTATTTGCCAACTTCTTTCCCTTCTATTATACATTTTGGATTCTTTTTAATGAAATATTAATAAATTTTTATCGAGATTTACCGTTGTTTTTTTTCTTAAATAGATATATCCTTATTCAGTCAAAAGTAAATTATATGTAAAAAGTGTGTAATCTACTGGGAGGAGAACCATTATTATGAGAGAAAAACATTCTTTTTCAAGTAAGTGTAAGAATTTATTTTTTAAACTAAAAAACAAAATAAATACTTTTAAGAACCGGGAGAAGAAACCACATCCACACCTTGACCGTGCAGTTGTGATTATGAACAAATACTCTTTGGTATTCCATCTGTTACTGTCCTGTTTCCTCGTTCTGGTGATTGAATGTATTTCCAGACGAAATGTGCTTTCTGCATTTTCCTTTATTGCAGGACACACCATTGCTTACCTTTATAACTCATTTATTATTTTTGCAAGTTTATCCCTGGTCTATCTGATTCGAAGAAGAACACTTGCCCGTCTCTTAATCAGCGGCTTCTGGCTTTTCCTTGGAACCATCAATGGTGTTATTCTTTCCAAACGTGTAACTCCATTTGGTTTTACAGATTTGAAATGTCTGTCTGACTTATTTGCCATGCAGAACACCAAATACTTTACCTTTGGTGAAGCACTCGCCGTTATTATCGTAGTCGGTCTTTTCCTGCTTTTCTGTATCTGGCTTTTTATCAAAGGGCCAAAATATCAGGGCAAAATCAACTGGATTGTAAGTCCGCTTATGGTTGCTGTTATCTTCCTGATGTTACCGGTAACTACCAAGGCAGCCCAGTCCAATAATATTGTTGCTTCCTATTTTGCCAATATTGCACAGGGCTATGAAAATTATGGTTTTGTCTACGGCTTCTCATCCAGCGTTGTTGACCGTGGTATGAGTAAACCGGACAGTTATTCCGAAGAGCGTATTGCCAAAATAGGGGCTTCCGTTCCGGAAGAAACTACCGAAGATGCCGAAGATGCGCCAAATATTATTGTTGTTTTACTGGAATCCTTTGTAGATCCCTCTGATGTTAAGTTCTTACAGACTTCAGAAGATCCGGTTCCAAATTTTCATAACTTATTAAACAACTATTCTTCCGGTTACTTAAAAGTTCCTGTTGTAGGTGCCGGAACAGCCAATACTGAATTTGAAGTATTAACCGGTATGAGCATGCAGTATTTTGGTACCGGCGAATACCCATATAAGACTACTTTAAAAGAAATCGACAGTTGCGAAAGTATTGCTTCCGACCTTGGAAGTCTCGGCTATGGTACACATGTTGTACATAACAACGGTGGTAACTTCTACAGCCGTGCCAATGCCTTCTCCCTGATGGGATTTGACAGCTTCACCAGTAAAGAGTGTATGAACATTCAGGAGTACACACCACTTGGTTCCTGGCCAACCGATAACATCTTAATCAGTGAAACCTTAAAGGCTATGGATTCTACCCCTGACCAGTCAGATCTGGTATATACCATTACCGTACAGGGACATGGTGATTATCCTACTGAAAAGATTCTTGAAAATCCGGAAATTGCAGTAAGCGGTGCTGCAGATGAGGCTTCTAACAATCGGTGGGAATATTACATTAACATGATTCACGAAGTAGATAAATTCATCGGCAACTTAACCGAAGAGCTTTCCAAACGGGATGAAAAGACCATCGTGGTATTCTTCGGCGACCACCTTCCTACCATGGGACTGACCGATGATGATATGGTATCCGGTGACATTTTCAAAACCAAATATGTTACCTGGAACAACTTTAATTTACCAAAACAGGATGCTGACTGTGCTGCTTATGAATTATTGGCAAACATCACCAACCAGCTTGACATCCACAAAGGAACCATGTTCTCTTACATCCAGAGCCAGAAGGGTTCTGCTTCTTACGACGAGAACTTAGAGAATTTACAGTATGACCTTCTTTACGGAAAACGTTATGCTTACAAAGGAACAGATAAATATCCTGCAAGTGATCTGGTTATGGGTATTGATGATGTTACGATTAACAGTGTATGGAAATCCGATGACAATAAGTTATGTATTTACGGTTCCGGATTTACTCCTTGGACGAAAATTTATGTCAATGGAGAGAAGGTATCCACTTCCTTCTTAGGAAGCACCATGTTAAAGATTAATCTGGATGACATTGAAGACGGCGATACGATTGTTGCTAACATTGTAGGTTCCAGCAGTACCATCTTCCGAAGTTCCAACGAATTCCTCTATGAGGATCCGGATATAGAAGATACCGAAGAACCGACAACCGAAACGGAGCAGCCTTCTACTGATACAGAAGGTTCTACCCAGACCACTGAGAAATCCACTGAGCAGTCCTCTGAAAAGTCTTTAAGTGGTGCCGGTACAGCAACTGACCAGTCTGTAGAGCATACAGTCAATACTCCACTGAAACAGAATTAAAAGTAAACTATGAGAAACACGCTTTGCGAGTTTCCCGCATAAACAGAACGCCCCGATGGGATGAATTCTTCTATCAGATTTCTCCCATCGGGGCTTTGTTATTTCTTTTATTTCACATAATTTTTGTCTACGTTGACCACGATATGATACTGTTCGCCCAGCTTTTCCTTTACCTGATGCTCCAGTTCTTTTAACACTGCTTCATCACTGGAACGGTAGCCAAATGGAATCACTACATCAAAGATAAGATTGGTATGGGTCGGTCCCTGAACCATACGGAAATCATGCATGGTAATGACCTCATCAATATCCTTCAAAATACCTGTAACCGTTTCTTTTATCTCGGTCAGTTCCTTGCTTCCGGTAATCACCGGATCCATATGTATGACAGCCTCACAATTCAGTTCCCTTTTCAATTTCATTTCTACATTGTCTATCATATCATGTATTACAAGGATATTCATTTCTGCCGGCACTTCCGCATGTAGTGATACCATCAGACGTCCCGGTCCATAATCATGTACGACTAAATCATGAATACCGATAATCATTTTTTCTTCCAGCACCAGATGTTCTATCTCTTTTACGAATTCTTCCTCCGGCGGCTGTCCCAGCAGTGGATTTAAAGTCTCCTTCGCTGCATTAATTCCACCATATAAGATAAACAGTCCTACCGCCACACCACAGTAGCCGTCAATATTGACTGACGTAAATTCTGCAATCAATGTGGTGATTAAAACCACAGATGTGGTAATGCTGTCGCTTAAGCTGTCCATGGCCGTTGCCCGCATAGCCGCTGAATTAATCTTCTTTGCGACTCTCCTGTTGTAGAAGGTCATATACAGCTTTACAGCAATCGATATCAGCAGAATCACGATAATTAATGCAGAGCATTCCGTTGCTTCCGGATGAAGAATCTTTCTGATGGAATCCTGTATCAGTTCCACTGCCATAATTAAAATAACTGCAGCAACCACAAGCCCGGAAACGTATTCCATTCTTCCATGTCCAAATGGATGCTCCGGATCCGGCTTTGCTGCTCCCAGTTTAAAGCCCAGCAATGTTACAATGGATGAGCCGGCATCCGACAGGTTATTAAATGCGTCCGCTGTAATTGCAATGGATTTACTGATGGTTCCCGCAATAAATTTTCCTGTAAATAATAATACATTTAGCAAAATACCTACAATACCACATAAAATACCGTAGGCAAGCCGTACCTTCTCCGGCTTGTCATCTTCCCGGATAAATATCCGGGCTAATAATGTTATCATAAATCTTCTCCTTTTGTTCCCTTATTCGTTCCGCACTAATTCAATATTTTAAAATTCTTCAGTGGCCAATACCGGAAAATCGCTTTTCCAAGTATTTTACCTTTCTTCACATAGGTATTGGTCCAGTATCTTCCATCATAGGAGTTATTCCGGTTATCTCCCATTACAAAATAGCTGTCCTCCGGCACTTCAAAGGTATACGGTCCTGTAGCTACCGTCCATGTCTCTTTGAGATAATCCTCCTCTAAGAGTTCTCCGTTGACATATACTTTGCCATCTTCTATCTTTACCGTATCACCCGGACAGCCAATGACACGTTTTACATAGTTCTGGCTCTCATCATCCGGAAACTTAAAGATAATGATGTCTCCCCGCTCCGGTCCGGAAAACAGATATGACCATCGGAATCCAATCAGCTTATCTCCGGTCATGATTGTATTTTCCATGGAACCGGATGGAATCTCTGCATTAATTAACACAAAACGATTTAAAAACATAGCAATCAGCACCGCTGCTACAATCGTAATTACCCAGCTTAGAAATTCCCCTGCCACAGAAGCTGCATTCTTTGTATCGGATTTTCTTCCTTTCTTCCTGCGTCTGCCGCCTTCTGAATATTCCTCTTCTGGTTCTTCTAATTCTTCCCGGTTGTCCTCTGACTCTTCCGGTTCTTCGATATTCTCAAAGTCATCTATATATTCTAATTCTTCATTTCTTTCTTTTTTCTGCATCTAAATTGCCTCCGGTCTCTTTCCTTCCCGTTGTTCGTTCTATTATACTCCAAACAGGAAAGAAATTCCACCGGAAATGCTTTGTGAGTTTCTCGTGTAAATTAAAAAGTCCCCGAAACATAACGTTTCGGGGATGTTTTCTATGTGTTCAATGACATCTGCGTTATCTAAGTATTCAATGACATCCACTCGGCTAGGATTCAAACTTCGTCTGCGACTCGTTTTCATCAAGTCTCGGGATGGGCTTTCACACTAAGTTCACGCTTCGCCTATGGCTCGCGTTCTCTAAGTGTTCAATGCCTAGCAAACGCCCTGAGCAAGCATAGCCTCAGCTACTTTTTCGAAGCCTGCGATGTTAGCTCCTGCCACATAGTTACCTTCCATGTTGTAACGTTTTGCAGCATCATCAATGTTATGATAGATATTTACCATAATCTGTTTTAACTTAGCATCTACTTCTTCGAATGTCCAGCTTAAACGCTCTGAGTTCTGGCTCATCTCTAATGCAGAAGTTGCAACTCCACCTGCGTTAGAAGCTTTACCACAGATGAACCATACTCCGTTATCCTGTAAGTATTTGGTTGCATCTAAGGTTGTAGGCATGTTAGCACCTTCACAAACTGCTTTACATCCATTTGCTACTAACTGTTTTGCATCATCGATAAGAAGCTCGTTCTGTGTAGCACATGGAAGAGCGATATCACATTTAATCTGCCATACGCCACGGCCTTCATGATATTCTGCGCTCTTTCTTGCAGCAGCATACTCGGTAAGACGAGCACGTTTTACTTCTTTTACTTCTTTTAATAATGCAACATCGATTCCTTCCGGATCATAAATCCATCCGGTAGAATCAGAACAGGTAACAACTTTTGCACCCATCTGCTGTGCTTTCTGGATAGCGTAGATTGCAACGTTACCAGCACCAGATACAACAACTGTCTTACCTTCCATAGATTCACCATGGCATTTCATTAATTCTTCTGTAATGTATAAAAGACCATATCCGGTAGCTTCTGTACGAGCTAAAGATCCACCATAGGTAAGTCCCTTACCTGTCAGAACACCTTCGTACATTCCACGGATTCTCTTATACTGTCCAAACATGTATCCGATTTCTCTTGCGCCTGTTCCGATATCTCCTGCCGGAACGTCAACGTCAGCACCAATATATTTGCAAAGCTCGGTCATAAAGCTCTGGCAGAATGCCATTACTTCACGGTCTGATTTTCCCTTAGGATCAAAGTCAGAACCACCTTTACCACCGCCGATTGGAAGTCCTGTTAAAGAGTTTTTAAATACCTGCTCAAATCCTAAGAATTTGATGATTCCGATATTTACGGAAGGATGGAGACGAAGACCTCCCTTGTACGGTCCAATAGAATTGTTGAACTGTACTCTGTATCCTGTATTAACCTGAACCTGTCCCTTGTCATCTACCCAAGGTACACGGAATTTAAGCTGTCTATCCGGCTCGGTTATTCTCTCAAGTAATGCTTCTTTACGATATTTCTCCTCATTTGCTTCGATTACCGGTCTTAAAGACTCCAGTACTTCTTCTACTGCCTGAAGGAATTCTGGCTCAGAAGCGTTTTTTGCTTTTACTCTTTCTAATACTTCATCAACGTAGCTCATATTATATCTCCTTTACATATTAATTTGAGTATTATATATACATCAACACTACTATTTTAGTATGAAATGAATTTTTTCGCAACGTTTTTTTCATATTTGTGTCAAAAACTTTATACTTTTGTGTACTTTTTCTTCTTTTTTGCAAGTTTTGTACCAGTAAAATTCATTTTTATAATTAAAAAGAAGTAGAAAACAGTTTTTTATTTCCCTTCTCCACTTCTTTTTTTGTATAAATATACTATTTTTTATTTTTCAGATATGATTCATATTTCTTCTGGAAGAACTTCACCAGTTTTCCCAGTGTTCCAATCAGAATCTCACTCTCCTGGTCAGTCAGGCTTTCCTTGATATCATGTATCATATTGCTGTGAAAACGTGCATGATGCTCATATGCCCGGACTCCGGAATCGGTGAGTGATACACGGACCACCCTTTTATCCCTGTCATTTCTGCAACGATTTACATAACCTTTCTGTTCCAGTGCTTCAATTGCTTTTGTCAGGGTTCCTGTTGTAACATTCATCTTCGCCGCCACTTCCGACATCCGCTTTGGTTCATCCAGACCAATTGCTTCAATAATATGCATATCATTTCCGGAAATGTTCATGAATTCTCCGGAGATTAAGCATTTTTCCTCAATTTCCATCAAATCATTAAACAGCTTTACCAGAATGTCATTTAAGGTTTTATCCGCATTCATTCTTATCTCCTTTTACCAGACCAGTACCGCTGCGCCCCATGTGAGTCCGCCGCCGAAACCAGCCAGTACAACTTTATCTCCTCTATGTATCATACCATGCCGGTTGATATTATCAAGTAAAATCGGCACACTTGCTGCCGAAATATTGCCACATTCCGTCAAATTTACCGGGAATTTCTCCATCGGCTGTTTCAATCGTTTTGCTACCGCTTCAATAATTCTTAAGTTTGCCTGATGTAATACGAAAAGTGAAATTTCCTCTGTCTCTAAATCCGCCTCTTCCAGCACCTTTGTAATGGTTGCCGGAACTGTGCGGACAGCAAATTTATAAACCTCCTGTCCATTCATGCTTACATAACCCAGCGGACTTTCCATCTTATGATATGGATTATTGACCGGACGGTTCTCACATGCCAGTACCAGTCCCTTCGCACCGTCTGAGCCCTGCACCACATGACAGATATTTTCTTCGTCTGCCCGGACTACCGCTGCTCCTGCGCCATCTCCAAAAAGAACACAGGTACTGCGGTCATTCCAGTCCATAATTTTAGAAAGTACTTCTGCTCCGATTAAGAGTGCATTTTTAAATCTGCCACTGGCAATATATGCCTGTGCTGTACTCAATGCAAATAAGAATCCGGAACATGCTGCACCAAGGTCAAAGGCTACGGCATTCACTGCTCCGATTTCCCGCTGCACTTCACAGGAAAGTGTCGGCACAAGATGATCCGGTGTTACCGTCGCTGCAATGATAAGTTCCACTTCTTCCGGCTTCATGTCTGCATCTGCAAGTGCTTTTTTTGCAGCTTCTGTGGCAAGTGATGTTGTTGTCTCTTCCGTTGCAAGGTGTCTTGTTTTTATTCCTGTTCTGCTGGAAATCCATTCATCGGAAGTATCCATAATCTGACTTAAATCGTCATTGGTAATTTTTCTTTCCGGTAACGCACTTCCAGTTCCACATATTCGAATGTTCATGCTCTGCTCCTTTAAAATTTACGGAAACGTTCATAACGTGCTTTTGCAATCTCTTCTCCGCTTTTTCCTTCATATGATTCTAAAAATTCGCGGATACATTTATGCATATAAACTGCAATGGAACTCAATGCCTCATCATCTGCTCCACCATACTCCGGTATAATTTTCTCGATAATGCCAAGTTCTAAAAGATCCTTTGCTGTTATTTTCATTACTTCTGCTGCTTCTTTGGCACGCTTGCCATCCTTCCAGAGAATAGATGCAAAGCCTTCCGGAGAAAGTACGGAATAAGTTGCATTCTCCATCATGCAGACTTCATTTCCAACTGCCAGTGCCAATGCACCGCCGCTTCCACCTTCTCCTATCATAAAGGTAATAACCGGAACTTTCAACCCTGACATTTCATAAAGATTTCTTGCAATAGCTTCTCCCTGTCCGCCTTCCTCTGCTTCCATACCGCAGAATGCTCCGGCTGTATTAACAAAGGTGATAACCGGACGATGGAATTTTTCTGCCTGCTTCATCAGGCGGATTGCTTTACGGTATCCTTCCGGAGATGGCATTCCGTAATTATGACGCATGCAGTCCTTCATGTCCTTTCCCTTCTGGATTCCGATTACCGTAACCGGTTGTCCGTCAAGGTATGCGATACCGCCCACAATTGCCGGGTCATCCCTGTAATAACGGTCTCCATGAAATTCTATGAATTTGGTAAAGATACTGTTGATATAATCCTCTGCTGACAGACGGTCTACCTTACGTGCCATCTTAACCTTTTCCCAGGCACTCTTTTCTTTTGTATTGTAAGCGCGTTCCCGCATCAACTCTGTCGGTCTTCCGTCTACTTCAGTTGCCGGATCAAATTTGGCATATCCACTTACTTTATGCATACGAAGGATTTCATACAGACGTTTCTTTAAATCCTTCCGTTCTACAATGGCATCCACAAAACCATGCTCTAACTGGAACTCTGCTCTCTGGAATCCCTCCGGCAGCTTCTGTCCGATGGTCTGCTCAATTACTCTTGCTCCGGCAAATCCAATCAGTGCACCAGGCTCTGCTAAAATAATATCACCTAACATGGCAAAGCTTGCTGTCACTCCTCCGGTTGTCGGGTCAGTTAATACGGAAATATATAAAAGTCCGGCATCGGAGTGTTTCTTTAAAGCTGCTGCCGTCTTTGCCATCTGCATCAGGGATACAATACCTTCCTGCATTCTGGCTCCACCGGAACAGCAGAAAAGAATAACCGGAAGTTTTTCTTCCGTGGCACGTTCTACTGCCCCCGCAATTTTCTCTCCGACGGCATGCCCCATACTTCCCATCATAAATCTGGCATCACACACACCAATGACCGCATCTTCTCCGTAAATCTTACCTTTTCCTACGGTTACGGCTTCCTTCAATCCGGTTTTCTCACGAACTGCTGTCAGCTTATCGACATAGCCCGGAAAATCCAGCGGATTCGTTCCATGCTCTTCGGCAAACCATTCTTCAAAGCTCTGTGGGTCTAATACCATCTTCAGGCGGTTTCCGGTTTTTACGCGGAAATATGCTCCACACTCATAACAGACATAGCGGTTTCTTACTACCTCTGCTTTGTTTACCATTTTGCCACAGGCTTTACAAAGTACTTCCTCTTTCTTTTTTTCTTCCTGTAAAATACCTTCTGTGGCATCCTTTACGGCTCTATTTTCCTTGATTTTATCCAGTAATCTGCTCACTTTACTCACCACTTCCAATCGCAAATGTCAACTCTGCCGTTGCAGCTATTTTTCCATCTACTGTTGCGGTTGCCTTTCCAACTCCAATCGGTCCCTTTACTTTTATGATTTCTGTTTCCAAAACAAGTACATCCCCCGGAACTACCTTTTTCTTAAATTTTGCATTGCTGATTCCTGCAAAATATGCGGTTTTTCCTTTGAATTCATCCTGACAGAGCATTGCTACCGCGCCGGTCTGTGCCAGTGCTTCTATAATTAAAACACCCGGCATTACCGGTTCTCCCGGAAAATGTCCTGCAAAATATGGTTCATCAAAGGTAACACATTTTTTTCCTACTGCACGAAGTCCCGGCACCAGTTCTTCAATCGTGTCAATCAGAAGAAACGGATGACGATGTGGGATGATTTCCATAATTTCTTTCGTTGTCAGTACTGACATTGTTCCCTTCTCCTTTATGCCTGATATTTTTTCAGAAGCAGACTTGCATTATGTCCGCCAAAGCCCAGTGAATTACTGATGGCATATGGTACTTCTTCTTCATATGCCTCTTTGCAGTAATTCAGATCCAGTTCTTCATCCGGTGTCTCATAACCTACGGTTGCATGAATGTAACCTTCCTCGATTTCCTTTACACAGGTCAGGCACTCGATGGCTCCTGCTGCTCCAAGAAGATGTCCAATCATGGATTTGGTGGAATTAATCCGGATATCCTTTGCATGCTCACCAAACACCAGCTTGATTGCTCTTGTCTCAAATAAGTCATTATGATGGGTGCTGGTTCCATGAGCATTGATATAAGTAATCTCTTCCGGATTTGCACCGGCATCCTTCATTGCATTTATCATTGCAGTTGCTGCACCTGCACCATCCTCTGCCGGAGATGTAATATGGTATGCATCCGAAGAACATCCATATCCGGTTACTTCTGCATAAATCTTTGCTCCACGTTTCTTTGCATGCTCCAATTCTTCTAAAATTACAATTGCGGCACCTTCTCCCATAACAAATCCACTTCTGTTTTTATCGAACGGAATGGATGCATGTTTTGGATCATCTGAAGAAGTAAGTGCGGTTAAAGATGTAAATCCTGCTATTCCAAGCGGAGTAATGCAGCTTTCTGTTCCACCTGCTACCATCACTTCTGCATCACCATACTGGATGGTACGGAAGGCTTCACCAATGGCATTCGTTCCGGATGCACAGGCGGTACTGATATTTAAGCTCTTTCCTTTTAATCCAAACTGAATGGATACATTTCCTGCTGCCATATTGGAAATCATCATCGGAACAAATAAAGGATTTACTCTTCCCGGTCCCTTTTCCAATAATTTGCTATGCTCTCTTTCGATTGCCTGTAAACTTCCGACTCCGGAACTGATGGAAGTACCCACACGGTATGCATCCTCTGCTTCCATGGAAAGTCCGGAATCCTCCAGTGCCTCTTTGGCTGCCGCTACGGCAAACTGGCAGAATGCTTCCATTCTCTTTGCAGAGCGGAAATCCATATATTCTTTTGCATCAAAATCCTTTACTTCTGCTGCAAGATGACATTTATAGTCTGTTGCATCAAAATGTGTAATCTCGCCAATACCTACCTTCTGCTGCTTTACTGCAGACCAGAATTCCGGCACATTATTTCCAATCGGGGTAATTGCACCCAATCCTGTTACTACAACTCTACGATTCATGTTCTTATCCTCTCTATCTAAACAATCCATCTTATGTCATTCGTCATCCGCTGTTCTTTCTAAGCTTTTTCATCAGCCAGTATTATTTCTGCATCTACATAGTCATTCCGCCATCTACAGCCAGCACCTGTCCTGTGATATAACCTGCCTCTTCGGATGCTAAGAATGCAACTGCTGCCGCAATTTCTTCCGGCTTTCCGATTCTTCCCAGCGGAATGTTATGAAGCATATTTTCTTTTACCGTATCCGGCAAATCCTTTGTCATATCGGTCTCAATCATTCCCGGTGCTACTACATTTGCAGTAATACCACGGGAGGACAGTTCTCTTGCAACACTCTTAGTCAATCCGATGACTCCGGCTTTGGCTGCACAATAATTTGCCTGTCCGGCATTTCCGGTAATTCCGGATACGGATGATATATTGATTATCCTTCCACTTTTCTGTTTTAAGAAATAGCGGGATGTATGATGAATGGTATGGAATACGCCTTTTAAGTTTGTCTCATAAACTGCATCAAATTCTTCATCATTCATCTTCATCACAAGATTATCTCTTGTAATTCCTGCATTATTTACAAGAATATCCAGATGTCCGTATTTCTTTATGATATCCCTGATCATGGTCTGACATGCCTCGTCATCTGCCACATTGCACTGATAGGATTCTGCTCTGCCACCCATATCGGTAATCATTTTTACTACTTCTTCTGCCCGCTCTTTACTGCCATTGTAATTTACAATTACCGTTGCTTTGTCTTCTGCCAGACGAAGTGCAATGGCACGACCAATCCCTTTGGCTGCACCGGTTACCAGTGCTACTTTATTCTCCAACATAAGCTTTATAATCCTCCAGTTTTTCAATGCTTACCGTTTTGACATCCCGGTTGATTTTACGCATAAATCCAGATAAAGTATGTCCCGGTCCGATTTCTACGAATTCATCATAACCGTCCGCGATCAGACGCTCAATGCTCTGCTGCCATCTTACAGAAGAAGATACCTGCTTCTTTAACAGCTCTTTTACCGGTTCTGTTGTGGTAACGTAATCTGCTGTCACATTGGTTACATACGGAATGCTAAATTCCTGCAGCTTTGTATTTTCCAATACTTCTGCTAATTTTTCTCCGGCTCCGGTCAACATGGCGGAATGGAACGGTCCGCTTACTTTTAACGGAACCACACGCTTTGCTCCAGCTTCCTTTAATGCTGCACCGGCTTTTTCTACTGCTGCTTCTTCTCCGGTAATTACAATCTGTCCCGGACAGTTATAATTTGCTATAGATACAATTCCTTCGGTATTGCTGCATACTTCTTCAATTGCCTTCGCATCCAGTCCTAAAACGGCTGCCATTGCTCCGCCGGTTGGTACTGCTTCCTGCATAAAGATTCCTCTTACACGAATGACACGGAATGCATCTTCCATACTCATGACACCGGATGCAATCAATGCACCGTATTCTCCAAGGCTTAATCCTGCACAAGCTGCCGGTTCTTTTCCAGCTTTCTTTAATGCTGCATAAATTGCTGCCTCTGTGGTCAGCATGGCAATCTGTGTATACTCTGTAATATTGATTTCTTCATTTTCTTCAAAACAAAGCTTTGCAATGTCAAGTCCGGTTACTTTTGAAGCAAGCTCATATACGGCTTTACTCTCTTCACAGGCATCATAGAAATCTTTGCCCATTCCAATATACTGCGCTCCCTGTCCAGGGAACATGAATACAACCTTACTCATTTTCTTCTCCTTATTTTCGATTCATCAGACGTTCTGCTTCTGATACGATAGAAGTAATAATTTCCTTACAGGACAATTCATCCTGTATCATTCCGGCAATCTGACCTGCCATCAGACTTCCATTTACCACATCGCCGTCCATCACTGCTTTGCGGAGGGAACCAAGGGTAAGCTGTTCTAATTCATCTAATGTTGCGCCTTCTTTTTCCATCTTCAGATACTCACGGCTCATCTTATTACGGATGACACGGATTGGATGTCCGGTACTGGAACCTGTTATTTCAGAATCAATGTCTTTGGATTTTATCAGCTTCTCTTTGTAGTTTGCATGTACGATAGATTCTTTGGCTGCCACAAATCTTGTTCCCATCTGAACTGCTTCTGCACCCAGCATAAATGCTGCAGCCATTCCTCTTCCATCTGCAATTCCTCCGGCTGCAATCACCGGTGCATCAATGGCATCTGCCACCTGTGGCACCAATGCCATGGTTGTAGTGGAACCGATATGGCCACCAGATTCCATTCCCTCTGCCACAACAGCATCTGCGCCACCGCGGACCATAAGTTTTGCCATAGCTACACTTGCTACTACCGGAATTACTTTAACACCTGCTTCTTTCCAGAGGCTCATGAATTTGGCTGGATTTCCGGCTCCTGTTGTGACAACCGGAACCTGCTCCTCAACTACCACCTTTGCCACTTCCGGTGCATTCGGATTCATCAACATGACATTTACACCAAATGGTTTGCTGGTGCGTTCCTTCACCTTGCGAATCTGCTCCCGAACCACTTCAGGTGGAGCACTGGCTGCACCGATAATACCAAGTCCACCTGCTTCAGATACTGCAGCAGCCAGATGATATTCTGCAACCCATGCCATTCCGCCCTGAATAACAGGCTCTTCTATTCCTAACAGTTCTGTGATTCTTGTTTTCATATTTTATTCCTCAACGCCCTTTGCTTTTAAGTAGTCAATAACATCTCCTACAGTTGCGATTTTCTCTAAATCTTCTGACGGAATCTCTACACCGAATTCTTCTTCCATGCTCATAACCAGTTCAAACAAGTCTAAAGAATCTGCTCCTAAATCATCCTTGAAATTGGATTCTGCTTTTACCTCTCCATCATAGTTTAACTGCTCTTTGATTAATTCTGCTAATTTTTCTAACATTATTTCGTTCTCCTTTTTTGTCTTTTCTTTGATAATACTTTGAGTTGCAAATATTTTGATTGTCAAATTATTTGCAACTCAAAGTATATACATAAGCATTTCTGTTGTCAACTATATTTTTACCTACTCGCGTAAACTACGAGAAACACGCTTTGCGTATTTCTCGAGTTATCGCGGTGCTCGCCAAAATCTGCTGAGAAAAGAAATTCGCTCAGGCAAGCCTGGCTCTTTCTTTTCTCTCAGATTTTTTCTCGCTACTCGCGTAAAAAAGACAGTGTCGGAACTTTCTGTTCTTTCACTGTCTTATGTTAGTTACTTCTTTTATTTTTTATCACTTATGCAGCTTTTTTACGATTTGATACTACAAAGTAAACACCTACTAATAATACTCCGATGCATAAGAAGAATACCGGATTGATACCGTCACCTGTCTTCGGTGTGCTGTCCTTCTCATGGCTGCCTGAAGTTACTGTCTTACCGGAATTGCTGTACTTGGTTGCGCCAATCACATTTCCGCCAGTCACTGCTGTGCCTCCACCGGTTACTGTAGTAGCGGAACCACTTCCGTTGTTGCTGTTGGAAGTATCTGTTGAACCATTGCTATTGGAATTATTTCCATTATCCGGAGTCGGCTGTGGATTCTCTCCTCCAAGGCTCTGGAAACTGATTCCATTTCCGGTTGCATATACCTGTGCCTGTGTTCCTGAATAACCGGAAATTGTGGATGGACTCCAGCTGCTCTGGCTTCCGATTGACGTTACACTCGCCGGAATCAAAATTGTACTGATACTGCTGCCGCTGAACGCATCTGTTTCAATGGTATTAACAGAATCCGGAACTGTCAGTGAAGTAACCGACTTGCAGTTTGCAAAAGCACCTGCTCCGATGGTTACAGTACTGGTCGCAATTTTTGCACCGGATTTTCCCTCCGGACAACGGATTAACCTGGTCATTGCTTTGTTATAAAGGCATCCGTCACTGGATGCATATGTACCATTTCCTGATGCAGCACTGATGGATGCCAGTCTGCTGCAGCCGGTAAATACATTGCTTCCGATGCTGGAAACGCCAGCCGGAATTGTAATTCCGGTTAAAGACGTACAATCATAAAATGCTTTATCCCCGATGCTTCCTACGGATTCAGGAATTGTAAACTGGGATAATGAACTGCACTCTGCAAATGCCTGGGAACCAATGGATGAAATTGAAGTTCCAATAGATACACTGGTAAGGCTTGTACAGTTATAAAATGTCTCTGCCGGAATAGAACCGATATCTCCTTCTATGCTGACAGAACCAAGGCTTGTACAGTTATAGAAAACTGCGGTTCCCATTCCAGTCACATAAGATGGAATCGTTACACTTGTAATGGATGTATTGGATGCAAATACACCACTTGCAATTGTAGATACTGACTCTGGAATTGTAATTGCTCCACCGGCTCCGCTGTAGGCAACCAGTGTTCCACTGTCATCTACTGTAAATCCATTTTCATCTGTTGTCTCGTCTGCCCGGACTGTCTGTCCCGGCATCACTGCCAGCAGCAAACATACTGCTGCAAAAATAGAAAATCCTTTTTTCAATATCTGCATCTCTCATCTCTCCTAGCTTTATCTGCTTGATACATTATACTTCTTATCTGCTTACTGTACACGCTTTGCCAGTATAAACATTCTTCCGTCCTGTGTATAATTATTGCAGGTAGAAAGAGTCAGTAGCTGGTCTCCATAAGTACTGTCTATCTCTGTGCCATATACAGAAAGCTGTGCCACATTATTTAAATATTCCTGATATTCTTCTTCGGAATCTGCATTCAGAAAATTATAATACCGGAATACATTTTCATCCTGATACTGGACCTCCGATAATCCCACTTCAATGACTTCATAGACTCCTCTTTCATAAAGAGTATTAAATTCTATCGTCTTATGGGCATTGTAGAAATCTTCGTCCAGATATTTCTTTAATTCGCCAAACATCATTCCGCTTTTCATATTATGTCCGTAAATGATGATATTGGTATCCCTGTTTATGTAATCATTTCTGGCATCGATAAAAAGGGTGCCATTCAGGTCGTCATTTTTATCAAAATCATGTTTCAGATAATAATCCGGTTCTTCCTGTGAAGACTGCATGACCGGATAATCAATATCCGTATCCGGAATATGTAACCATCCGATTAATTCCGGATTTTCCGCATACAGGGAAACATAATCCTCTAACATAATCAGTGGCTGCTCTGTTGTCTCTCCTGTTTCAGTTGCATCTTCTGTGATTTCCGGATTCATCTGCTCCGTTCCTGTTACAAGGTGCTCTACTACATTATTCTGTTTCTTATTCTGTAAATCCTTAAGCCTGTTAGCAGCTTTATAATCCGCATATTCCGAAATCGCATAATATCCGATACAGGCTGTCGCAACAATGATGCATACGATGCCGACCACCTTCTGCCAGGTAAAATGAAATGGCAGCTTTGCTTCTGCTTCCGCTTCTTCCTTGGCAATTTTTTCTTCTATCATGTTCTGCGAACTATCCGCAACAATATCTGAAATGCACCAGAAGAACGATTTTCCGATTTCACTTTTAAAACGGATTTTCTTCGTGCGCATCATGGTATACAACCGGATTGCTACTTCTGGATCATAAATATCCAGTTCATCGGTAATATACTTGATTTTCTTTAAATCTTCCTGCGCCTGCCTGTATTCCCTTAAGGTTTCGAATTCATAATCACCTATTTTATAAATCTTTTCATCCATAATTTATGATTCATCTGCCTTATCTTCTCATGGTCCAGGTAGTTTTATTATAGGTCATTTTGTCATCTTTCGCAAGATTTTTCCGCAAGATATACACAATGTACCATTTCTTATTTTTATATCGTCTATATCTTGCACTTTCTTTAGTCTAAATTGGATTTTTCCAGCAAATAACGGAACATCTGCTCCGCTGCTTCCTTATGTTCGGAGCCAAGGGCAATACCAAGAATACATTCCTTTTCATAATAACCGTGTTCAACCGGCCAGCTTCCGGCTCCAAGACGGATGCCTGCTGCAAAAGTATCTCCGGTGTCCTTATCCTCTACATAGAAGATATAATCCTTTAACTGTTCCAGCTCGTCTTTGGAAAAGTACTGCGTCAAATCTGCTATGGCACCAGACTGGGCAAGATTTTCAAAAACCATTTCATCAGCACCCAAAACATCTACTCCACCGCCTGCAATCACTGTCTGCAGGGACTGATAGGAATAGAGATTACTGGTATCTGTGCTGGTTAAATCCACATAATATGCATCATTTACCACAACCTCCTGGGCTGCTGTATCATATCCATATTGCTCCATGAATTCTGAGAAATCCGGTTCTTCATCTGCTGGCATACTCTTTGCATTTACTAATACAATCTGGGAAATATCTTCCTTTGTGGTCATATAATGATATACCGTCATACCAATCAAAATAATCACTGCAACTACTGCCAGTATTACAAGTCTGTAATAGTCCCAGACAAATCCGATCCGCTGTTTCCAGGTCATTGTCTTTAAATCAGCTTTCTTTTCCATATTATCGCCTTTCTTCCTCTGCCGGAGCTGTATTATCTCCTGTAGTGTCATTTTCTATGGTGTCATTCTCTGCCGCATTACCCTCTGTCACATCTGTGCCACTCTCCGCATCAGCATCATTGCCTGTACCAAGAGGTGCCACAAAATCTGCATACGGTAATTCTTTATGTAAATTTTCCATATAATCATACCAGATTTCTCCCGGATAGCTGGCTCCTGTCAGTCCTGGAAGTTCTGCCGGAATATCATATCCAACCCAGACGCTGGTGGTGTAATACTTTGTATAGCCTACAAACCAGCCATCCTTATTGGAATTGGTGGTTCCTGTTTTCGCTGCACTGGCAGTCTCGGACAATGCCATTCCCTTTGCTGTTCCTTGTGTCAGAACACCCTCTAATATATTGGTCATCCAACGGGCTGCATTGGTTTTATAAACCTGCTTTTCATCGACAATTTTCTGATAGATAGCGTTTCCGTCTGCATCCTGTATCTCTACAATGCAGGTAGGCTCCCGGTATTTTCCATCATTTTCTATGGTGGCATAAGCCGCCGCCATTTCTACCGGAGAGACTCCATTGGTAAATCCACCCAGGGATGCGGCAGGTCTTTCATCCTCCGGGGACAGCTTTGCGAAATTCATCTCCTTCAGATAGGAAATTCCTGTAACGGGAGTCATCTCTTCTAAAAGATTCCACGCCACTGTATTAATGGAATTTTCTACTGCATAACGCAAGGTTACGCTACCAAGATACCTGCCACTGGCATTTTCCGGTCCATCCTCAATCGGTGCATCTTCCACCACAGTATCCGGGGTATAGCCCCGCTCCAACGCCGGTGTGTATACAATCAACGGTTTGATGGCACTGCCCGGCTGCCGGTAACTCTGATAGGCGCGGTTTAGCATATGCCCGTCATATTCCTGACTTCTTCCGCCTACGACTGCTTTTACAAAACCGGTCTCATTGTCAATGCATACTGCCGCACTCTGCAATGTATAAATGCCCTCTTCATTGACATCGGTAAAATCCTGCAGCTTCTCATCCACTGCATTCTGAAGCTGCTCTTCCATATTTAAATCAATGGAAGTATAGATTCTATAGCCTCCTGTATAAAGAGACTGTTCGCAGGTTTTATACTGCTCCTGATAGGCATCTTCATAGGTCTTTCGATCTTCCTCCGAAGAAAAATCTGTCCGGAATTCAAAGCCCTGCTGCTCCATCAATGCCCGTGTTGCACAATAGCAGGCATAGGTCTCTACCGCATCATAACGCTTTGTTGGCTCTGCTGTGCTGAGTACAATCGTTTCCTGTCTGGCATCCTTATATTCCCTGCGGCTGATTTTGCCATCCTCATACATGTTTTTTAAAATGCGGTCACGTCTTCCTAACGTATTATCCGGGTTCTTATAAGGATTATACATCGTCGGATTATTCGGTATCGCACAAAGATATGCCATCTGGGACAATGACAAAAATGAAACATCTGTATCAAAATATCCCCGGCTCGCCGCCTGAATGCCATAATATCCATTTCCAAAATAAATATTATTAAGATAAAACTCTAAGATTTCATCCTTGGTATATTTCTTTTCCAGCTCTGTGGCAATGAAAATTTCTTCCATTTTTCGCTGCCACGTTCTGTCATTATTTAGGAAAATGGTTCTTGCAAGCTGCTGCGTAATGGTACTTCCGCCCTGGGTTACTTCTCCGTTACGCACCATTGCCCAGACTGCACGGATAATTGCCTTAAAATCGATTCCGCCATGACTGTAAAATTTTTTATCTTCAATACTGACCATAGCTTCTTTGACTTCTTCCGGTATCTCATCACTGGTCAGATAGCTTACATCCTTGGTGCCACGAAGTGACATGATTCTCGTTCCATTCACATCATAAACCTGGCTGGTCTGCTCCGCCCGAAATGTGTCCTTCGTCGACTCTTTTACAAACCGGACTGCCTCTTCATGCATGGCACTGACCTGACTGGCATACCCGCCAAAATAGTAATACGCCAGCCCGCCGATTACCAGAAGTATCAGAACTATCTGCAGCTTTACAAAAAGCCAGAAACCACGGTATTTCTTTTTTCTTTTTTTCTTCTCTTTATGGGACATGGGATTCCTCCATATTGCTCTATTTTACACTGTTCCATAAAAAGTTACAAGGCTACTGTTCCATTTGTCTTCCTAAAAATCCCGCCGCTGTAATAGCAAGCTTGCTTTCGGTTTCTCCCATTTTTGCAGTTTCATTTTTCTCATATAAAACAACTGCTCCGATGGCATCTCCTTCACAGATAATCGTGCTGATTGCCTGGTCATGATAGTTCCCGGTATCATCTAAGGTAATTCGTACAAATTTGCTGTCTCCCTGCTGTGCAAGAATATTTTTCCGGTCTTCGATCAGTTCCTCTAACTGCCTGCTGATTGGCTTTCCTTCGAATTCCTTCTTTCCGTTTCCTGCAGCCGCAATCACATGGTCCCTGTCGGTAATACATACCAGATGCCCAGTGCTCTGTGCCAGGCTCTCCGCATACTGTCCGGCAAACTGGCTCAGTTCTCCAATCGGAGAATATTTCTTAAGAATGATTTCACCTTCCCGGTCTGTAAAAATTTCCAGTGGGTCACCTTCCCGGATTCGCAGTGTCCTGCGGATTTCCTTTGGCACTACAACTCTCCCCAAATCATCTATTCTACGTACAATTCCTGTTGCTTTCATTAAAAATTCCTCCTGTTTCCTACATACTTTCCATTTTTGTGCTGTATGGGTAGTATGTGGAAAACAGGAGGAATTATGCAAACCTTCCTCGTATTTACATTTTTAAATCACTGGTGTTTTTATTAGCCAAAATCAATCTTTTTTCATTTTTGGCTAATAGTTCATTTATCCAATAACCAATCCGCAATATCGACTATCTTGATTCCCTCATATTGATATGCATCATGTCTCGTTCTGGCAATAACATACTTAGGGTATGCATCTTTAATCTGCAGTAGTGGTGATACCTCTCTTTCAAAAGTCTTATCATCACTTATGTTATCAGATACCTGAATATAAATTTTTTCGCTACGTTTAATTGCAACAAAATCTATTTCCTTTTTATACAATATTCCCACGTAAACCTCATATCCCCTACGAAGTAGCTCAATTGCCACAATATTTTCAAGTATTCGACCATAATCCATGTTTTTTGTTCCAAGTTTTGCATAACGAAAAGTATGGTCACTCAGATAGTATTTATCATTGCTCGACAAATATTTTTTTCCTTTAATGTCATACCTTCTTACTTTATAAAATGCGAATGCGTTGCACAAATACTGCATATAAGAGCCTACAGTCGTATGATGAATTTTTTCATGCATACTTCCTAATGTATTTGTAATACTACGGGCAGATGACAAATTTGAAATATTATCCATTAAAAAGTCCACAATTCTATCCATAAGCTGCACATTCCGTATTTTGTATTTTTTTCTGATATCCCGTATAATCAGAGTATCAAATACATCAGCCACATAATCAAATTTAGCTTCCTGATCTTTATAAAGATAGGAACCTGCCATTCCACCTTCAAGCACATACTCATCTAATGCCTTATACTGATTCTTTAATTCAAAATACTCCATATATTCCCCGAATGAAAAAGGATACATTTTTATTTCAAAAGTACGTCCGGTAAATAATGTTGCCAAATCAGAACTTAGTAAAAAGGCATTAGAACCCGTAATATAAATATCATATTTTTCACTTGCATGCAGTCCATTTACTGCTTTTTCAAAATCCTTGCACATCTGCACTTCATCAATAAATACGAAGTTTTCCCTGCCTGCCACATAATGTTCATTTACATAATCATATAATGCACGATATGTTAGCAAGTCATCATAATCCGGTAAATTAAAATTAATCTGAATAATGTTGCAATCTGGAATTTCTTTTTCAACATATGTTCTAAACGCTTCCAGCAATTTAGACTTTCCACTTCGTCTTACACCTGTAACAACTTTGATATCCGGAGTTCCAAGTACATTAATTAACTTATTCAAATACTGTCGCCGTTCTATCAGTTTCATGTACACCCATCCTTTATACATATTATGTGCTTATTATATTGTGTATATTAGCCAATATCAATCTTTTTTCAATTTTGGCTAACAGTTGTAACTAAACACATATTATATATTGTGAAATTAAGTTCCTACTTACTACTGTTTTTCTCTTCTCTTTAAAATCGCCATAAATCCAAGGTATAAAATCAACTGCACAATGGATGACATCGGTGTCGCCAGTCCAATTTCAAATAAGGACGGATTCGGACGAAGACTCATAAAATAGGACACCGGAACACGGACACCAAAGGCTCCGATGATTCCCTGAAGCATGACAAATCTCGTCCTGCCGATTCCATTATAAAATCCGGTATAGCAGAAAAAGATTGCGGTAAACATGCAGTCAATGGCGTATGCCTTTAAGTAATCTGCCGCCGCCAGAATAACCGCTTCATCTGAAGAGAAAATGGATGCCAGTAAATCCTGCAGCGCAATCGGCGCTCCAAGCCTGTCATTTTCTTAAGAGATGGCTGGTTCATTTCTGCCTTTCCTTCTGGTTTAAGATTGTAAATGCAACAACACAGATGATTGCGGAAAGCAGGGAGCCTGCTGCCGTTGCCAGCCCCATCGGGAATAAGGTATCCGGGAATAAAGTCGAAGTCAGATAAACGCCCGGAATTCTTACCAGTGTAATTGCAATGATATTATGTAAAAATGAGATGCCGGATTTGCCGCAGGCACAGAAATATCCGCTGAAGCTGAAATGAATTCCTGCGAACATGCAATCCCAGACATATCCCCTTAAGTATTGACCTCCCAGACGTACCACTTCCGCTCCCGATGCATCCGATGCATCTGTAAATAACGCCACCACCGGACTGGCGAAGAACTGCATGAAGATTCCTACGATAATTCCAAAGCCCACTGTAATCATCACAGCATAGCGCAGTGTTTCATTGGCACGCTGCCTCTTTCCCGCTCCGATATTCTGTGCACCAAGTGCAGATACTGTTGATAACATGGAGGACGGAATCAGGAACAGGAAGCTTATTATCTTTTCCACGATTCCCACAGCCGCTGCATCATTTAATCCACGCTGGTTCGCAATGATGGTGATAATCATAAATGCCACCTGGATGAAACCGTCCTGCAATGCAATGGGAATACCGATTTTTAAAATCTGTCCCATTACATTTCGGTTCGGTCTGAAATCTTTTCTGCTAAGAGAAAATTTCTCCCGCTGTCTTATAATCATAACGAGGGAAATCATTACACTAATGACCTGGGCGCAGGTAGTTCCAAGAGCTGCACCTGCCGGTCCAAGATGCAGTCCGCCGATAAATACATAATCCAAGACAATATTTGCTACACATGCAATGGTAATAAAGTACATCGGACTCTTGCTGTCACCCATGCCACGGAAAATTGCACTGATAATATTATATGCTGTAATAAAAGGAATCCCGATAAAGCAGATGGTAAGATAGGATATCGTTCCCATTACTGCTTCCTGTGGTGTAGACATTACTGTTACAATTGGTTTTGTCAGCAAAAGCAGCACAATCATCAGCACAAGGGCAACTCCCATAAATAGGATTACCGTGTTTCCAATTCCTTCTGCCACCCGTTTCTTATCTTTGCTTCCAATCGCCTGTCCGATGCTGACCGTTGTTCCCATGGCAAGTCCCACCAGCATAACTGTTATCATATGCATGACCTGTGAGCCAATGGATACCGCCGTAGTGCTGGCAACTCCTTCAAACTGCCCGATGATAAATAAATCTGCCATTCCATACAATGTCTGTAAAAAATAAGATAAAAGGTATGGCAGCGAAAATATAATTACATTTTTAAATACACTTCCTGTAGTAAGATTCCGTTCCATCATTTCATTCTGCTTCCTCTAAGCCAGTGCTGCGCCCAGATGACGGGTCAGCAAATCCACCAGCCATGCATGGTCTTCTGCTGACAGCTCACTCTGTCTTACCAGAATCACCTGATTGGACAGATTTCTGATATAAATATAATTTTCATAGAATCCCCAGTCCTTATAGGCAGTCCACAGATTCACACCCTCCGCTATTTCTGATTTTATGCTGATGCTTTCTTCACTGAAAATATACTTGCGGTGGCCACTTACCAGTGCCTTCTGTGCATTTGCGTAAAATCTCTTAAGTCGTGCTTTCTGCTGTACCTTTTTCCCGCCGCATGCAAAATATAGAAAAGCTGCCCAAAGAATCATAAAAAGTGAACCCATTTCTGCCCTGCCAAGCATAAAGCTTAACATTCCGGACGGCAGACAGATTATGCACATAATCACAGAAGTAATCGTTACCACTTTTCTTCTCTTCCGGTATACATCCGATTGCAAAGTTATTTCCAACAGCGCATCCCGCTCTTCTTTTCCGATTTCAATTTCATATTCTAACATCTCTGTTCCCCCATTTTCTTTTCATCTATTTTTTATTTATTTTCTTTCCATTCATTTCTCATTTACTGCTTTTCCCAGATGACGGGTCAGTAAATCAATCAGCCATGTCCTCTCTTCTGCCGACAATTTATCCTGTTTTACAAGAACATTTTCATTCGACAGATTCCTGATGCAGATGTAATTTCCATAGATTTCCCAATCCTTATAAAGTGTCCATGCAGTATTTCCTTCTGAAACTTCTGATTTTAAAAGAATTCCCTCTTCACTGAAAGTATACTTCCGATAACCGGATTTTAGTTCTTTATCCATTGCTGTAACAGATTTCTTTAATACCGTCTTCTGCATCAGCTTGCTTCCTCCGCATATCATAAAAAGACTATATGCAGCCAGGAGTGAGCAAAGTACAACAAGCCTTGTATCACTATTTGTTACTCTCCATATTATAATCAAAATACAAGCTACAATCAGAATTGAAAATTTTATTGCTTCCGCTTTTCTTTTCTTTCGATACTCCTTCGAATTCAAAGTGATTTCAAGCAGCGCATCCTGCTCTTCTTTTCCGATTTCAATTTCACATTCTAACATCTCTGTTCCCCCATTTCTTTTTTCTAAAAACATTGTAATGAACACTGCTTATTCTGTCAAACACTATCGGTTGTTACCTTTGCTGTTCTGCTTTTGCACGAAACTCTGACTCCTTTTGAAATTCTGGGAGCACTGCTGATACTAATCGGTGCGATACCGACTTCTATAGAAAATGCCTCATAGACGCATAAAATGTCTATGAGGCATTATAACTTTACTCGGCAAATATCTGCTCAATTATTTTATCAAACTCTAATGTGTGATATCTTCTTTTTAATGAATCGAGATTGTAAAGTGCCTGACCATTTATCAGTCCATTACAAGTATCATTATCATCTCCTTTATTTTTTGCTACAGCTCCCGAAAATTCCAAATCATCTGTATCAGAAAGCCATAAGGATGTCAGAAATCCTTCACACTGAATTCCAGGCATTGTATATCCATACATTCTTTGTGGCATAGATAAACCGTGCTGCATTCCTAATGTTACAATTTTTCCCAATATAGCCAGTTTTTTATTCCCGCTATACTCTGCAATTCGCATTAAATCTGGTACGAATTCTACAAATTCATCGTCCACATAGCTACATCCCGGAATAACATCACACCCTGCCCAGCCAGTTGTTCCAAAATCATTCTTTCCAAGAAGTGTATTTTCATCAAACGGAATATCCCAAAGATAAGTCCATGATGCAAGAATCTGTGCTGCTGATTTTGCGCCATACAAATATCGTTCTTTTTTGGTAGTTTCATAAGCCAACAACAATGTCCGCATATTATACATTACTCCAACAGCATCTATCTTTACAGACTTTTTATGTGTTGTATCATTTAATCCTCCCAGATATAAAACATCTTCTATATAATGTTCCATAATAAAATCAGCAGCTTTACACAATGCACTTCTATATTTCTCATTACCGGTGTATTCATGTACTAATGCTAATACTTCTCCCGGAAAAATTGTTCCTGACCCCTGCTCTATCACATTACTTCCAAACCATTCTTCCGGATAAGTCATTGGAGTACCTTCCATCGTATATGCCCGATACCAGGAGCCATCTGTATTCTGAATTTCAATCATTTTATCACAAAATGCAACCACTACATCCAGCCAGTCTTTATGTAATGTTCCATTTTCCTTTTCCTCAAGAAAACAGAGCATTAAATAATACATAGCCTCCGTCATAGTCCGGCAATAATTTCCTTTTGTTCCTTTTAATTTTTCTGCAATTCCCATCATTGCACCTACGACCTGATTGCCCAGAAATTTTTCTAATTCTTCTCTGTTTTCCGAATACTGAAATGGCATTAATACGCCAGTCCACCAATAAACAAATTCTTCTTTTTCTACACTGTACATCGCATTCGGCAAACCACTTTCTGCAATACAGTGTTCCACAAAAAATTGTATTGTTTTTAATGCCCTTTCCCTATATTCTTCCTTTCCTGTTTCTTCTGCAGCCCGAAACATTTCATAGCAAACCATAGTCTGATTTCCGGAAAATCCATATTCCAGTACGTTTTGATTTCCATAATTTTCTCTCGGCGAGAAATGACACACATAACCACAAGGATGATTTTTCTTTTCCGGAAAATCTCTAAAACTATTGTGTAATAAGTCTCTTCTGTATGGTATTGTTTCTTCTAAACTAAATGGATGCCTGATATCATCATTAAGAATTCGTTCCATCTGAAATACGCTCGTCTTCCACGATGCTTCTGTCAGATTTTCAGCTTCTCCAAACTGCAGGATATATGAAACTTCCAATTCTTCTCCCTGTTTTATCTTTCGATATGCAGCCCACTCCGATCCATCTACATTTAAGCAAAATGAATTTCTTTCATAAAATGGATAATCACAACGTAACAAAAATTCTTCCATTCTATTTGCAGACGGTGCAATTCCCAGGGATCCAATATCTGTATTATGAACAAAATGCCTTTCCGCTATCTGTTTTCTGGTTATTGTAGTATCCACCTTTGGAATATCTGCCCGAATTAGTGAAATAAATTGCTTGTCATTTTTTGCAAATCCTGTCACTGACAAATTTGGATTTCTATCATCCTTATAATCCTGCTCGAAAGTTCCAAGATAATCATCCTGTCCATTCTGGTCTGTATCATTCTTATTATAAAAAGCTCCCGGTATTACAAATTGATAATCGTCAAAATTTTTTGCATGTTTTGATTTACAATGGAATTCCGTAGATATCCGGATAGCAGTCTCTTTTTCTGCTGAAATGCAGGCCACCTTTCTGCTCAATTTTATATTATTTGTATTTTGTTCCCACATATCAGTAATATGAAATCTATTTTCTTTATTTACTTCTACGTCTGCTTCTGCAATATAAATGTTTTTTTCATTTCTTATTACATCATACTTTGCTTTCTTGTTTCTTTCCTTTAAAATCTGAATCTGAACCGGCCACGGTACTTCTATTTTTATTCCGTCCCTTTCTATTAAAACTTCATTTTTTTCTAATCCCACCGGAAATTTAAGTTCCATCACATCATCCCTTCCTTTCCACTAATTCGATACAAATTTGATTTTTCCTACCTGCTATAAGCTTTTCTTCCAGTTCAGCCTGATGTAGCACAACAGAGGTACTATTTATCTGATTCTTCCATACTTCTCCATTTATGCTAAGTTCACCCAACTGATATTCTCCATAATCCAAATGTTTTCTGTTATAAAAGGAAACACATACTTCTTTTTCCGCAAATAATGTGTCTACTGTTAAAACTTCACCGGAATCATACTGCTCCTTTACTAGTTTTGGTTCAATTAATAAGTCTCCAAGTTGTCCACGTATGCCATATACCTGTGTCAGCATCAGAAAAATTGTCCAGCTTCCTGCACCAGTAACATAGGAATACATTCCCCTTCCTCTACTGCTGATATATTCCGGTACACCAGGATATATTTGTGCCATTTGTGTATTTGTAGAAAGTTCATAAATAGATTTTATAATCTGATAACCTTCCCTTGCATACCCTCTGCTATATAACGCATAAGCATACATAGTTGTCATATGACTAAACATGCCACCATTTTCTTTTTCTCCATAAATAAGTGCAAATCCTCTTCCAAAATTCCAGGTATTATCTCCCAATGGTAACGTCAGCCTGATTCCTCCGGTATTTTTATCTGGAAGATAATTATTTACAGCATGGATTGTTTTTTGAACCTGTTCATCCGTTGCCGCCCCTGACATAATAGAAAAGGTCTGGGCTGTCAATCCAAATCGCAATTTTCCATCTCCAAGAATTCCATCAACTGCATTTCCATCATTGTTATAATAACCATTAAAAAAGCCTTCTTTTGATGATAATTCAATCCATTCATTTTCTCGGACCTGCTGCAATAATTGTTTTCCTTTCCAGCGCAACATATCTTTTAATTCTAAAACCGGTATTTTTTTCTTTTTTCCGCTTATTCCAAATCTTATGTGTTCATAATATTTCTTTAATACTTCCACTTCTTTTTGGGGTTCCTTTTCCTTTAATCCCTCAAGCAGTACTTCCATTTCTTCAAATACAGAAATCGTTTTTCGGTCTTCTTTCTCTATTTGAATCTCAAGTAAATCTGCTATATCACATATATTTTTTCCATAAAAAGCCGTAAATGGTATTGTTTCCCCTTTATCCGGAGCCATATCCAACTGATCATTCCAATCCCCATCTTCAAGCTTTATATTCCCATGTTCTCCAATATTTAAGCTGCAAATTAAATTTTCTAAAAGTAAATGCTCTAATATTGTTCCGGTATAACATTCACCATCCTTTGTCTTTTGACTATTTCCATCTTCTTTTTTCCAATTTGTGTCAATCCTTTTCGCTCTTTCAATTTGTGCATCTTTCCAGTAAGACACTTCTTCATCTAAAATAGAAATATCTCCAGTTTGATTCATATATAACAACAGTGTAAATAATGGCCAGACACCATGATCCATCCAAACTCTGGATATTTTGTTTCTGTCTGCCTGAAAATTGCCCTCACCGTCCAAAATAATAGTTGCATTACTTCCATCCAGTCTGACACCTTTCATGTTATGAACAAAAACACTTCGAACCCGCATTGGATTTTGTAATAATAATGTCAGATAATCCTGCCACAAATCTCTCCACCCGCGACCACCTCTTCCATAATCATGATATGGAAGAAATGAACAACCATATATTTTTCTTAAAACAGGCTGTATACTTACCCACCTTAACCAGCCATCAAACTTATCTGAATTGCCCTGAAATTTTATCTTGTCAGCTTCTCCATTCCAATGCTCTTCATTTTGTTTCCACGCAGCTTCAACCTTTTCTTTACTGTTATACTTTTCAAACTCCTTGTTAAAATTTTCTTTTTCAGTAATTCCAGCGCAGATAATATATTCTTTTTTCTCGCCTGGTGCTAACCGTACCTTTGCAAAACGCATTGCGCCAATGCATTCCATACCATCTTTCCGATATGTCATATCATGTTCTGGTATACTATTTTCTACTACTGTTCCAGGCCAGTCCAATGTTCCTCCCTTTCCAATAAACTCCTCTACTGTAGGGAACATTTCTACTGCTGCCTGCCCGCTTTCATCTGATCCATATACAAAATAACTTGTATCATTCGGTTCATGACCTCTTTCATCATGGTGTATCGTTGGCTTTACAACAATCCCGTTTTCTTCCAATGTTATCCTCTGCATCAGTGATGTTGCATGTCTATGATCTCTTAAATTATCTGCCGATCGTCCAAAAATAGGGAATGCCGCTGTTGGCACAAATTCCAGAATCTCTGACCCGTAATTTTCCAGAATAACCCTGTTAATTTCTACTACATCCTCATTTGCCGGACAAAACGTTGTAAAAATACAGTTTAATTTCAATTCAGGAATTGTATAATACAAGCTGTGATATAGCAATCCGCACTCTATTTTATTCCATTTTTCTTCATCCTTAAAACAATGCTCTGCTCTCTGTCTTGCAGAATTTCCCACCACAGAAAATGCTCCCTGCTCTTTTGTATAAACCCAGAAATTTCTTCCAGAACGATTATTATGTAAGTCCTCTACTGAAACTGGCAGATACAAAAATTCATTTTGATTCTTTTTGGCATCTCCATTTAAGCAGGGTGTCACCGATGCTTTCATTCCAGCCTCATTGCATATAGGAAAATATAATTGATTTACTTCCCGGGCATTTTCACAAACAAACGTCCCTTTTTTGTCAATAAAATTCCACTTAAATCCGTGTTCCATTCTTTACTCCTTTTTCTTAACCCTTAACCGCTCCTGCCGTTAATCCTCCTACAATATATCTTTGGAAAATTAGTGCTAATACCATTGGTACAACTGTAGCCAGCAATCCTGCAGTCATCATCATTCCATAATCAATTCCATACTTTGTTCCAAACTCTGATACCGCAACCGTTAATGTCTTCGAAGTTTTTGATGTAGTAAAAATTAATGCATACAGAAATTCATCCCATGCCATAAGGAATGCAAGAACACCTACTGCAACATATCCCGGTAATGCTGTCGGCATAATAATTTTCCAAAACACCTGATTCCAACTACAACCATCTACCCGTCCCGCTTCTTCAAGTTCAAATGGAACCGATTTAAAATATCCGTTCAAGACCCAGATTACATAGGCAAGAACTGCATTTGTATTAATTAATATTAATGTTCCCAAATGATCCAGCAGCCCCATCCGGCTAATCATGATATAATACGGTATTACCAATGCAATTGGTGGTAGCAGCTGAAAAAACATTACTCCAAATAACATTGGTTTTTTCATTCGAAAGCGTAATCTTGCAAACGCATAGGATGCCACTGCACCTAATACAAGACTAATTACTGTTGTTGTACCCGCAACAATGCAACTGTTTTTTATTGCCATTCGGAATACTTCAACTTGTTTTGTTGGATTTTTATCCCACAATAACATTTTGTATCGTTCCCAGGTAATTGATGTAGGCAGTATTTTGTCACTACTTAACAATTCATTTTCTGATATGATACTGGATATAAACATCCAGATAATTGGCAATAGCGTCCAAAGAACCAATAATATCACTGCCAAATATAATAATATCCTTCCTATTCTTCTCTTTACCGTTCGATTCATATCTTAATCCTCCGTTTTTCCTGCTTTCAGGTAAAGAAGGCTCAATAACAATATAACAACTGCTATAATTACGCATATTGCCGAACCTTTACCATAATGTAAGTAATCAAAGATTTCATGATACGCATAAAAGCTTACTACCTGTGTACTGTCATTTGGTCCACCTGACGTCAACGAATATACAATATCAAAAACTCGAATCGTCTGAATTGTACGCAAAACAAGAACCACTATATACATTGGCTTTAATGCAGGAAAATACACTACTTTAAATCTCTGCCATGCATTTGCCCCGTCTATAATTGATGCCTCCTTTGCATCATTAGACACGGTCTGGAGTCCTGCAAGCAGCATAATGATAACAAGTGGAAGCATCTTCCATGTATCTGATAATATAATCATATTAATTGCAAGCTTACCACTTCCAAGCCAGACTATATTTTCATCTATCAAATGTAATTTTAATAATACTTTATTCAAAATTCCTGCGTTCGCATTAAAAATCCATTTCCACAAATTTGCATTTACAATCGTTGGCACTGCCCATGGAATCAGAATAATTCCACGCACAAAGCCTCTTCCCTTAAAATTTTGATTCAGCAATAATGCTGTAAGTGTTCCCAATATAATCTGAATTATCACTGATACAACTGAAAAATATAAAGTAATTTTTAAAGAATTCCAAAATGCATGGGTACTCATAACTTCTGCATAATTCTTTAATCCAACAAATTTCGTTACAAGACTACCTGGATTTACATCATTTAAGCTGAACCACAATGTAAACAAAACAGGAAATAATCCTAATCCCATGATAATCAGCATGGCAGGAGTAATCATTCCATAAGCAGTTCTTGCTTGTGATATACTTGATTTATTCTTCCTCTTCATATTCTTACCCTCATATTAAAAATGGCAGGCAGTTTACCTACCTGCCATTCTCTATTTAATTCACAAAACTTTCTGATACTTCTTCTGCCTGATTTAGTGCATCCTCTATTGAAGTTGAACCTGACAGTGCTGCCGAAAATAATGGTTGTACTGTATTAGACCACTCACTATAATCAGCAAGCTGAGGTCTTGGATGTGCTGTTGCAAACTGCGGATAAAACTTAGCCAGCTCTTCATGTTCAGCCACCAGATTCTCATCTTTATATAATGCATCAATTGTCGGCAGTACATTATAATTCTCATATGCATATTTCTGAATATCCTCACTAGTAAATAACTCAATATATTTATATGCATACTCCGGATATTTTGAGGTAGATAATACTCCGAAGCCACCGCCACCAGTTACTGAAGCACTTTCTGCTTTATCAGTTCCAGGCATTAAGCATACATCTACATTTCCTGCAACAGTAGAATTTTCTGGATTATTTGCATATCCATACACATAAGCCCAATTCATAACAAATGCTGTATCTCCTGCCATGAATGGATCCAGGCAATCTCTGTCCGTGTAGGTAATTGATGCTGGATCTGCCCATCCATCCTGCATAGAATCATACATAAACTGTACTGCATTATTTGCACTTTCACTGTTGATGTCAAATGAGCCATCTTCTTTCTGCCATGTTCCGCCAAAACTGTAAATCATGGTTGTCAAATCACAAATCAAACCTTCTGCCTGGGATGCCCCCCACGCAATACCATACTTGCAAATGCCTTTATCCATCATATCCTGAGACATTTCTTTTAATTCATCCCATGTTTTTGGTGGCTCCTCATATCCAGCATCCGCTAACATCTGCTTATTATAAAACATCCATTTTCCACCATTTGCAAACGGAATTGCTTCTGTTTTTCCATTATAAATCATCTGATTTAACGAACTCTCAATCAAACTGTTTTTTACATCTTCATCCATATATTCACTTAAGTCTATGGTTACTCCCTTACTTTCAAATTCTGCAACCCAGGGAATATCTACATAGCAAACATCCGCATCTCCTCCACCGGTCCATGTTGTAGTAATTTTTTCGTGTGTACTATCATAGGACTGACAAATCAGATTCACTTTTACACCATACATTTCTTCGTACTTCTTTCCAGCATACTCATAAAGTCCTTCTTCGTCGGTTGTACAAATAACGCTAATGCTTTCCGGTTTATCTCCGGCTTCTGTTCCTGCTACTTTGTTATTTTCTGTTTCAGAGTTACCACAAGCTGTAATTGATACTGCCATTGTCATACACAACAGTACTGCAACTAATCTCTTCATTCTTTTTCCTCCTTTTACACTAATACTTTTTTGTTCTTCTCCCCTGGCGCCTTTTACTTTATTCTCCTTGCTTTTTGTAGTTTAAATATAACGATTTTATATTCATGATTCAATTTCATTCTTGCTTTATTTTTGCACTATTTTGCGCAAGACATTTTTAATTAAAAAAAGACGAAATATACTAATCACATTTTGTATATTTCGTCTCCTTTATATACTACTATATTTTAAATTCTGGAATGATGATAACCCTCACAGTTGTTTATTTCTTCATTTCCACTTATTTTACGGTATCTGCTTGGTCCCATAGAATATACTTCCTTAAACTTCCGGTTAAAATAGCTCAATCCTGAGAAACCAGATTCATATGCCACTTCACTGATGGGGAGTTTTGTGGAAAGCAATAATTTTTCTGCAGATTTTAATCGGATATGATTTAAATACTCTACAAATGTATAATCTGTTGCCTGTTTAAACACTCTGCAAAATGTATACATACTCATGCAACACAATTCTGCTACATTTTGTAACTCTATATGATTTTGATAATTTTCTTCTATGTAAGACAACGCAGGTCTGATTTTTTCCAAGGCTATCATAACTTCTGTCGCAGGTCTTCTGGCACAAATATAATCATTTCGCATAAAGTATACCATTAGTTCCATAATATACGCAGGTATCCGAATCTCATATCCCAAAATCTTCTTTTTATATTCTCCCTCTATTTTCCACATAATGGATTCTACTTTTTTACTTCTCAAATTAAAATGTCCAACTTTTCGAAACGGATCTAATAATATACTTGGAATGTGTTGATATTCCTTTGCCACAGAAAAATAGGGTAAAACAGGTTCCATTTGAAACTGTAACAACAATATTTTATGTCGCTTTGTAATTTTTTCCGTTTCATGTGGTTCTTCCCCAGAAATGACCGTGATGTCGCCTGGTCTTGAAATAATCTTCTCCCCACCAAATCTTACATATGCTTCACCCTCTAACTGGCACAAAATTTCCCATGAATGATGCCAGTGCATCGCACACCCCGTTAAAGTATAAATTCCTGCTGAGAACGGTAATTTTGCCTCTTCAATATAAAAAAGCTCCGAAGAGTGAAACTTATTTGCAGTTGATATGGGTTCTTTGATTTTTATAATTTCTTTCTTGTCTTCCATTTTTCTCCTGTTAATCTCTCCCATCCAAGCTATAATTTTTTTGTCAAATCCACCAATTTTTCTACTCTGTAATCTGCCTGCTGCTCTAACTCTCTTAACTTTTCATTGGTTATGGCATCTTCCGGATGATACCAACAGGTTTTAAGTCCTGCAGCATGCCCTCCTGCAATATCTGCTGTCAGGGAATCACCTATCATCAGGCATTCTTCCGGTTCAATTCCAGGCAATTCTTCCATACATTTTTCAAAAAAACGAAGGCTCGGTTTCTCTACGCCAACCTTTTCCGAAACAAAGCAATGTGTAAAATATTTACGCATGCCGCCTCGTTCCAGGCGGTTTAGCTGCTGCTCATACGGTCCGTTGCTTGCCGCACAGAATATGTATTTTCCTGCTAAAGCTTCCAATGTTTCCAATGCACCGCTCACCGGCACTGCACTATTATGAAGATAGCTTCGGAACACATGATCCATTGCCACACCATCGGCTTTTAATCCCAGCCGTTTTAATATAATCTGCCAGCGGACATAGGGAATGTCTTCCCTTGATAATTCACCCTTTTCGATTTTGTCCCAGATAATATGATTTTCTTCCTGAAAAACATTAAACATTTCCGGTTTAAACTCCAGCCCCAAATCTGCAAATGCCTGTTTCATGGAATCTTCTGCTCCCGCATCAAAATCAAGCAGTGTATTATCAATATCCCAAAAAAGGACTTTTATATTCTGGATTTTATTCATCCTTTATTTCCTCGTCATCCTAAGGTTTTATGCTATGCAAAATGCAATACATCTATCAACAGCAGCCAGACTAATCCATAATAGGTTACTACTGCTACCAGGTCATTAATTGTGGTAATCAATGGACCAGATGCCACTGCCGGATCAATCTTAATCTTATGAAAAAGCATTGGAATCAAGGTTCCCACAAGGCTTGATATTACCATTGCTATCATCAGTGCAAGGCCCACGCATCCTGAAATAATAAATGCATGACTCACCGGATTATTCTTTAACAACCAGACATATAATCCGATAAAGGAAAATGCCAGTATCCCCAGAAAAAGCCCGTTCATAAACCCAACACGCATTTCTTTTCCTACCAGATGACGCTTCTGTTTTGATGTAAGATTTTCATCTACCAGTACACGAATGGTTACAGCCAGCGACTGTGTTCCGACATTTCCTGCCATGTCAAGTATCAGCGACTGGAAACACATGACAATTGGAATTACGGCTACAACGGTCTCAAAAATCCCCACTACAGAAGATACGCCCATGCCAAGTACCAGTAAGATAATCAGCCATGGCAGACGTTTCTTCATACTCTCTACCAGCGTTTCCTGTAAATCTTCTTCGGCGGTCAGACCTGCTAACTTTGCGTAGTCATCACCCATCTCATCATCCACAACTTCTACGATATCCTGAGATGTGATAACACCTAAGATTTCATCATTTTCATCCAGTACCGGAATGGAGTCCTCTGCATAGTCCTTCATTCGCTCGATACATTCACTGATCTGTTCATGATCCCGCAAATACGGATAAGATGTACTGATGATATCTTCCAGTGCATTATTTTCACGGGCAATGATTAAGTCCTTTAAATCGATGGCTCCATAGAATTTGCCTGCTTCATCGGTAACATAAACTGTCAAAATGTTATCATTTTCTCCCGCCTGACGAATCAGCTCCCGCATAGCCTGCCGGATGGTAAGATCATTCTTAATCACAATGAAGTTCGTGGTCATCTTGCTACCAATTTCGTCATCCTCATAGGACTGAATCATCTTAATGTCATGACTGGATTCTTCATCCAGTAACTCTACCAGCTGTGCCTGCTTGGAATCATCCAGTTCGTCTAAGACATCTACCGCATCATCGGAGTCCATGTAGGAAATAACCCGTGCCGCTTTATCCAGATCCAATTCATTCAGATACAGATCCGGGTCATCAATATAAGTAAAGATTTCCGCAACCTGTTCCGCTCCCAGGATTGGGTATAATCTCTTTCGTTCTTCTTCATCCAGACGCACAAATGCATCCGCAATATCATTTTCATGATAATCGGATAATTTATCCCGCAGTTCCTCATTGCTCTTCGTACTACGGATTATCTCTATTAACTCTTCTACATAATTCTGCTCTTTTAATTTCTCGTCCACTGCTTCTGCCTCCTTATATCATTTTCCTGCGGCAGCAGTCCCGATGATACCCGCACAATTACAGGAAACACATATCGCATTTCCAGCGTAAAAAGAGCAATTGTCCTGTATGGATTCTTACCTGAAATCCATGGCCAATTGCGCCAAAATCATCTTCTGTCTGCCACCGCAGATACTACTTCGCCCAGTACTATCGCAACTGTCCATGCATTTCACCTCCTAATTCATTCTTTTTTTCCATTCTAATCCTCGGAATGAATCAAGTCAAGATTTGCTTTGTCTGATATTTGTATAATCTTTGTAAAATATATATTTTTTTATTCTATTTCTTCCATAAATATTCCAGGCAATTGTGAATGAGGGATTGAGAAAGATTTTGAGCAAAAAATTTTGAGGCTTTCCATGTACAGCTGATTTTCTTAGATGTGAAATGCCAACAGTTCTTAGAATGCGTGTTTTTCTTGCTGGTAAACTGTCTTTCCGGTTGCTTTGTCAGAATCGCTGCACTGTCCGTCGAGAACAGATGCCACATAATGCCTGCAAGGGGCACTGGGAATTTCGATATCATCTTAATTTCATCTGGCAACCGGCACAAATTCACATCCATGTTCAATTGTGCCTCGCTGGTACATCCCTGTACCAGCGTTGCCCGTTGCCAGACGAAATTCCAAGTGCCCCTAACAGCCCTTATCAGGCATCTGTACTTCGACGAACCGTGCAGTGATTCTGGCAAACATTGGAAAGACTGTTTTTATGACCAAAAGAAAAACACGCATTTTAGAACTGTGGTATTTCATCATCTGAAAATCAACGTACATGAAATACCTCAAAATTCCTTTACTCCAAATATTCTACCTCTTTCGCAATTGCCTGCTACATTTATCGAATATTTGTATAGTCTAAGAAAAAGCACATACAGCTTGCCCGCTCACTTCCTTCATTCCGGTAAATGTGCGGCTGGTCTGTTTCAAATTTGTAGACCTGGCTCTTTTCCACCTTCTGGCTGTGGTCATGGCATTCTATGGTCAGCGCGCCGTCAATTACCGTAATATATTCTCTCGTCCGCTCACCGTGGCTTCCACTGGTGTATACACCGCCCGGCTCTACGTCAATCCGGTAGATTTCTACGGACTGGGAGTCCTCAAATGGAAAGCAGGTAAAGACCTTATACTGTCCCTCCAGTTCCTTGGTTGGAATCATTTCTTCCGGCTTCACCAGACAGAAATCCACACGGGGAGCTTCAATTAAAGTCTGAAATTCAATCCGCAGTCCGCTTGTAATCTTTCCAAGTACACCCAATGATGGATTTGCCGTTCCCTTTTCAATCTGTGCCAGCATACTCTTACTTACACCGGTCTGCTCTGCCACCTGATCAAGACTCATTCCCTTGGACTGACGCAGTCTCTTTAAATTTTCCGATACATTGTGTGACAGGTAATCCATACATTTTCCTCTCTTTCCATTTGAAACTTTCACTTCAAATTTTTTACATCAAACTTTTCGCATCAAATTTTTATGATATTAACCGATGTTTTTGATAAAGATATCTATTTTACAGTGCCTTGCGGTATAACATTTCTATATCACACTGACGGGATGACCGTGGGTTCACTGCAATATTGCCGCTCTTCATGGCATCTGCTGCCATTGCTTCTATTTTCTCTTCGATGGTCTCCCGGCTGATGCTTCCTGTTTTGCCTGCCTGATTGATGGCTTCCGTAAGATTTGCCGGAATTCCGATGGCTTTGCATAAGGAACGGATGGCATCCACTAACATCATCGGTTCAAATTCATCTTCATAGGCCGGAATTTCACTGATGTAGTTATAAATTTTATAATACCTTCCATGGTCAGCTAAGGCATTATACTCCGCTACTACCGGAAGCAATACTGCATTGGCAACTCCGTGTGGCACATCAAAAAATGCACTGACCGGATGGCTCATGGCATGTACATTTCCAAGTCTTGCAAAAGAAAATGCAATTCCAGCAAACAGTGAGCCTACCATCATTGCCTCTGCCGCCTCCACATCGGTGCGGTTTGCCACAAATCTCCGGATATTTTCTCCGATGAGCTCCATTGCTTTTTCTGCCATGGCGTCGGAAAATGGAGAAGCCGCAGTTGAAATATACGCCTCTTCTGCATGGATAAATGCATCAATTCCGCAGGCTGCCGCCACACTGGCTGGTGCCGTTGTAATCAGGTCTGCGTCCAGAATAGCATATGCCGGCAGCAGTTCATAAGAAAATACCGTCAGTTTATAGTCTCTGCTGTGGTCTGTAATTACAGAAAATGCTGTTACCTCAGAACCGGTTCCTGCTGTAGTCGGTAGTGCCACCAATGGAATAATTTTGCCCGGCACTTTATGTGCCCCTTCATATTCGGTAATGCTTCCACCGTATTTTGCTACTACACCGACTGCCTTTGCTACATCCATCGGAGAACCGCCGCCAAAAGCTACGATAAAGTCTGCCCCGGAAGCCTGAAATGCTTCTGTCGCTGCTTCCACGGTTGTAACGGAAGGATTTCCTTCGATATCCGTAAAGTCATCCACCAAAATTCCTTCGGCTCTTAAAGATTCTGCAGCTTTCTCCACCAGTCCCATCTTCTTAAGATGCGGTCCGGATATGATAAACGCATGCTTTCCACCCATTTTTTTTGCAACTTCCGGAAGTTTTGCCATAGAGCCTCTTCCTACAATAATATTCTGTGGTACTGAAAAATTAAATTCGTTCATAGCTTTTCCTCTCATTTTCTGTCGGTATTTTCAGAACTTACTACTCGACTTTTCTATATTCTGCTTTCTTCACTCTATACATTCCATTATCCTGCCAGCCGCGCCAATACACGGTCGATTGCCACATCGATTACCTGATCCAGCTCCACATCATCTGCCCCCGGCATCAATGTTGCTGCATCTTCATCTGAAATAAGCTGTACCAGACTGCCAAAGGACTCTTTGTATTTCTTTTTACAGATTACAAAGAATACAACACCAAGCAAGCTCCAGGCTCCAACCATCAACCATTCCGGAAGAATCAGGCTGCCGCCGGTTCCCGGAATGCAGTACATGCATACCATAAATCCTGACATTAAGACTGCCATTACACCCACAAATTTATAACCAGGCACTTTATACGGACGAGGCATATCCGGTTCTTTCTTTCTTAAAATCAGAAATGAAATGGATACCATACAATAGGCAAGACAGCATCCAAAGTTACCTGCATCACAAATCCATACCATCATGACACGTCCCGCAAAGGGGGCTAACATCGTAAGAATTCCCATCAGGATTAATGCATTTAACGGGGTCTTATGCTTTGGATGAAGTTTTGCAAAAGTTCTTGGAATCATATAGGATTCTGCCATGGAATATAAAGCACGGGAACCACCAATCATAAAGGAGTTCCAGGAAGTAATGATTCCGCACATTCCACCAACAATAATTACTTTTGCCATGACCGATGTTTTAAATGCTACTGCCATGGCATCTGCGGTTACAAGACCGGTTCCTGTCTGTGATGCTGCAATGGCATCCGGCTTTAATACCAGACCTACTGCAATGATAACCAGCGAGTAAAACAGCACTGCCAGTACAACAGATAATATCAGCATTTTTCCAATTTTCTTCGGTGGAACATTGATTTCCTCTGCCGCCTGCGGGATAACATCAAATCCGATAAAATAAAATGGAGATAACACCGCAACACTGAGTACTGCCTTGATTCCACCTCCGGTTGATGTGCCGGCAAACATCTGTCCGTTAAGATTATCCACACTTCCATTGATGACGGATGCAACAATCAACAAAATCCCTGCTCCACCAATGATAATAGTAAGAATGGTCTGTAAAATAGCTGCTGTTTTGGCTCCAAAAATATTTATTATCATAATTAAAAATGCAACGATAATTGCTACAATCAGCCAGGAAGCATAGATATCAAATCCAGCTACCGTATAAAGATATCCCTTTAAAAATCCCGACCAGAGATAGGTCAGAATCGTTGGAAATGCACATGCTTCAAAGCAGGTAACTCCGACATATCCCAGAACGATTGCCCATGTACAGATAAAGGAACCATTTGAGCCCATTGCCCGGTAACTGAACACATGCTCACCACCACACTGTGGCATGGCTGCTGTAAGTTCTGCATAAGTCAATCCCACAAAGAATATCATGATTCCACCAAGAACAAATCCGATAGCTGCTCCAAGAACTCCGCCTTTCTGAATCCAGCCACCGGAGGATACGACCCAGCCCCATCCAATCATGGCACCAAATGCAATGACAAGAATATCCCAGGCATTAAATACTTTATTGAATTCTGTTTTCTTCTGTTCCATATTTACTACCTCCTATTCCTGAAATACTTTTCCGGCTACTTCTTCAATCAACTGTGCAGTTCCATCCACACCCAGCAAATCGCTGTTAATCAGCATATCCCTGTTATGTCTGTCTCCACGATTGCTTCCGGTCAGTGCCATATGTCTTTTGTGATAACGTTTATCTTTTTCCACAATCAGCAATTTTGCATCATCTGCCGAAAGATTGTGGCTTTCCATTACATTCTTTATCCGTATTTCATCCGGTGCATAAATGAAAATGCGTAATATTGGTTTTTGTTCTTTTAAAATATAATCAGCAGAACGTCCTATAATCACACAGGACTCTCTTGCTGCGAGTTTTCGAATAATTGTTTTCTGGACGTGAATTGCACGTTCTGTCAAATCAGCGTATTTGGAGAAAGAGCCCCTGACATCGCCTTCTGCTCCTTTACCGGCAATGGTCACTCCTTCTTCTACCTTTTCCATAATATCTTTGGGAATTCCTACTTCTTTGATAATCTCATCTACCGTTTCACGGTCATAAAACTTGATGCCCAAATCCTGTGCAACCTTTTTCCCAATCTGATTTCCTTTTGCGCCATATTCGCATCCTATTGTAATAACAAGATGTTCCATTTTGCTTCCCTTCCTTAATGTATATACATGCGTTTTTTCTCATCCATACGAACCTGCCACTGGCAGCTTCGTATGGATGCCTGACAACTATCTGCATAAAAAAGACGAGGGCGCACTTATTTTCTGTGACATCCTCGTCTTTTCTATTTCTTATTTTTATCTTTCTGTTATTCTTCCGGTGCCCGGTTTGAAGGACACGGATTCCTAAATTTCTTACTTTTCCAGTGATTTTACCGTTTCTTCAATGATTGCATATGCCTTGTCGCATTCTTCTGCGGATACGATAAGTGGCGGCACCATACGAATGACATGTGCACCGATAGCTGTAATCAGAAGCTTTCTGTCTAAGCAGCCATGTTTTACATCTACACCGGAAATGGTATCATCAAATTCTACACCAACTAATAAGCCCTGATGTCTTACTTCTTTGACATGTGGTAATTTTTCTAATTTTGCTGAGAAATAGTCTCCCATTTTCTTTGCATTTCCGGCTAAGTCATTGTCTAAGAGCTCCCCCACCTCAGCCAAAGCTGCTGCACAGCTGATTGGATGTCCACCAAAGGTTGTTCCATGGGAACCAGGTGTAAATGCTTTGGCGACCTCTTCCGTTGCACAGATTGCACCGATTGGCATTCCGCCGCCAAGACCTTTTGCCATGGATACGATATCCGGTTTTACGCCATAATTCATATAGGACATTACTGCACCGGTTCTGCACCATCCGGTCTGTACCTCATCTAATAATAAGAGCATTCCTTTCTCATCACAAAACTCTCTTAAGCCTTTCATGAATTCCATGGTTGCCGGATGTACTCCGCCTTCACCCTGTACCGGTTCAATCATAATTGCGATTGTATTTTCGGTACATGCATTTTTAAATGCCTCCAGGTCATTGTATGGTGCATAGGAGAATCCGTAAGTCATTGGTCCGAATCCTACCTGGCAGCCATTTCCCGGCTGACCGGTTGCTGACATTGCTCCAAATGTTCTTCCGTGGAATCCCATTTTAGCAGTTACGATATGATATTTATTTGGACCGTATTTTTCAATTCCATATTTACGGGCCATTTTAATCATTGCTTCGTTTGCTTCTGTTCCGGAGTTCTGATAGAAAATTTTATCCATGCCAAGGGTCTTACAAACTTTTTCTGCTAACAGTGCCTGTGGAATGGTATATGGATAGTTGAAGGTATGCATGATATCATCTACCTGATCTTTGACTGCTGCTACTACCTTCGGGTTACGGTTTCCTGCATTGTTAACAGCGATTCCTGCATAGAAGTCAAGATATGGTGTTCCTTTCTCATCATAGAGGTACATGCCCTCTGCTGTCTCAGCCAGAAAATCAAAACGCTCATATGTTTCAATCATATATTTATTTACTTTATCTTTAATGTCCTGTACGCTTAATCCTGTGTCTTTTAATTTCATAATTGAATCCTCCTTGACATATTCTTTACTCTTTTTTGTTTTCTCTTTAAACCGGTTTGTTTTGTTCAATGGACTTTCTTTCGCAACTCTAGAAACACACTTTGCGAGTTTCTAGAGTTTTCGCGGTGCTCGCCAAATCTGCATGCAAGCATGCGATTTTTCTCGCTACTCGCGAAAAAAAGGCACTTACCGATTGGTAAGCGCCTTCGCTTTTGTTTGTCTATTATTTTGAACAGTTATACAATATCACGTCTTTTTTGCTCTGTCAATATTTTTTTACAAAAAGTTGCATTTTCCTGTTTTTTCTGCTTTTTTCAGTCTGTTCATGAGAATTAATAGAATATATTGTATGTTTTTGTACATTATATTGTACATTTGTATTATTCATTCGTACACTATAGTATCGTTTTGACTTTATACACTCTCCGCTCCGATATAAGCTTCGATTCTATCCCGCTGTAAATGCTCTCCGATTACAATAATAACTTCCTGGCCTTCCTGAATCGGTTCCATCCGCACTCCGTTATGGGTAGCATTAAGTTGTATCCAGGAATTATCTTCTGCTTTTATAAATCCCTTAATCCGAAATACTGCTCCGCAGGAACTGTCTTCTAAGATTTCTTTTGCGACCTTCTGCAATTTTTCTGCCGTCATAGGTACATTCATAAAATACTGTGACTCGAAGCCGGAGTGTTCCTCCAGATCCATTTTCTCATAATTTTCCATCACATAGTCACTGCTCATAATCCGATGCAAATCTTCCGAAGTAAGCTGCGGTGTACTCTTACGCAGAATCTCTTTTCCCAGTCTTCTCTTACAGTGAATCTTCTCCAAGGCTTCGTTGATGTGTGCAACCGTTGCATCCATTTCTTCTGCTGTAGCTTCATCAGCATGGCTTAATAGAATGCAGCCTGCATCTGCCACCTCTGATGCCAGAATGAAATCTGCCTCATCAGACAGCTCTTTTTCCAGCTTGGCATCTACGATTGCAATTACATTTCCAATCTCATACCACTGATCCAGCGGTTCTTCCCGCAATGCATCAAAGAATTCGTCCACATCAAAAATTCCGGATGGCTCCACCAGCACCCTGTCATATCCGCACATGCCCATGGCGATTAGCTTTGTCTTAAAACGTCTTCTGTGGCAGTCCTTATCACAGCCTCCGGCTACCATTTCCAGCTCACAGTTATCTCCCATCAAATCCTGCAGCAGCATCATGTCCACATTTACTGCGCCATAGTCATTCTCCAAGATTCCAATATTCATGCCCTGTTCCATCAGATACTGGGCGTATTTTCTTATAAATGTTGTTTTACCGGAACCTAAAAAGCCGGTAATTAAGTCGATTTTTACCATGTTTGTCTTCCTCCTTCTCAGATATCCCGCTCCAGCCGCCATAAGAGCTCCTGGTATGCCTCCATTACTTTATCATGATGACTTCGGATATAATCCGTATCCGGAATGTCATGATTCTTGATGGCATACTCTAATCCCTTAAACTGCCCAGACAACTCCATGGCTCCGATATTCGCAGACATATTTTTCAGTCCATGCACATGAATCTGATACTGCGCCCAGTCCCCTGCCTCATAATCCTGCTGCAGAGTATCCACCATCTCATCTTTCAGATAGACTTTTAATATCTTAAAATAAAACGCTTCATCTCCCATGCATACGGACATTCCCTGCTTCGTATCAAGATACGGAAAACGCTCCTGCAATGATTTCTTATTTTCATCTGCTCCACCGTCAGAATTTTTCTTTTCCACTGCCTCTGTCTGCTTGTCCACCAGAAAACGTTCCAGTATCTTCCACATCTTCTCTTCAAAAATCGGTTTGGAAATATAATAGGCAAATCCATGCTGCAGATACATTTCCTTTGCTCCTTTTACCGCATTGGCTGTCATGGCAATTACCGGTGTAGTTTTATTCTGATGATTCATTCGCTTCATTTCCTCAAAGGTGGCAATGCCATCCATATCCGGCATCATCTGATCCATGAAAATAAGATCATAGTGCTGTTCTTTCATCAGAGTCAGTCCTTCTTCCCCACTGCCTGCCACATCCACGATTGCACCAGTCTGCAGCAGCATCTCTTTTGCCACAATGCGGTTCATTTCCATATCATCCACCACAAGGATATGCACGCCGGCAAACTGGGGTACCGGCATCATAGCACCGACAGAAAGCTCATAGTTTTCGAAAATCTGCTTCATATCACCAATGCCATCTTCGCAGATGACCTTCTGCGGTATGATTGCCGTAAATGTTGAGCCTTCACCATACCGGCTTTCTACCAGCACTTCTCCGTGCATCATATCTACCAGACGTTTCGTCAGGCTCAGTCCCAGTCCGGTTCCCTCGATATTGCGGTTCTTATGCTCTTCTAATCTTGTGAAATTCTGGAAAAGGTTCTCCATATCCTTCTTCTGGATTCCAATTCCGCTGTCCTTTACATCGATACGCAGGTTGATATTTTCCTCGTCTATCCTGCTATAAGAAATTTTTAAAATTACATGACCACGCTTGGTATATTTTACCGCATTGGACAGGAAATTATTTACAACCTGGCGGATGCGGACATCATCTCCATATAAAATGGATGGAAGATTCTCATCAATTTCCATATACAGATCCAGATTCTTTTTCTTGCAGTTAGAGGCAACTATCGTATAGCAGTCGTTAATGAGGGAAGCCAGCTCATAACCCTCGCAAAGCAGCTCCATCTTTCCGGATTCAATTTTGGAAATGTCCAAAATGTCATTTACAATGGCAAGCAGGGTTCTGCTGGCCCGCTGCATATTTCCTGCATACTCTGCAATCTTCTCCCTTGGCAGCGTATCAATCTGCCGGAGCAGGATACTGTTCATTCCCATAATACCGTTGATTGGCGTACGGATTTCATGGGACATATTCGTAAGAAAATCGGTCTTCGCCCGGTCTGACACCCGGAGCCGCTCTAAAAGTTCTTCTTCGTAAGTAATATCCACCAGTGTTACGATAGTGTTCTGCATCTCGCCATATTCATCGCAGACCATCGAAGACGTTACCGATAAAATCTGATTGCCCTGCAGGCATTTCACCTTGCAGTGCTCTAATTTTCCCTGATAAAGCTGTTCTGCAAATTCTTCCTTTTTGCCCCCGCAGGCTACCAGTTCTTCAAAAGGCTGTTCCACATCTGCGCCAAACAACACTTCTGCATTTGTATTATGTAAAATATGTGTTCTCTGATAATCATATACCATCACACCATAGTCAATCTGATTAAACAGATAATCTGAAACTGTTAATTTTGATATTCCAAAAGTATCATACCGGATACTAAAAAATACAGTCATTAAAAATGAAACTGTTACACCATAAACCGAACTGGGATAAGATTTAATTCCATAAAATGGCAACACCGTATCCGGAATTGCCGAAAGAAGCATAATTGTATTTCCCAGAATGATATATGCCACATATTTTCTCTGACTTTTACGCATAATTTTCTTCGACCAATATAGTACAATATAGATGCAGCACAAAAAGCAAAGCATAATATACATCCAGTGATAAAACACGCTGCCATGAAATTCTGTGGTAAAGCAGGTTCTTCCATTGACCCTGTAAAAATGGCGGATCCGCATACTTCCAAAAGAAACACCATCCACCAGAGATGTCAGTATTCCTAATCCAACCATCAGGCCATATCCCTTTATTTTTACACCAGTCAGACACGCCACATAAATTACAATCGCAATGACATATAAATTAAAGCCCACAATTGTCATGCAAAAGAAATCCTGTGCCAATCTGTCATCCGTACAATTTCCATACAATGCTGAACCCAGTGCCCAGATTCCTCCTCCTATTCCCAGAAGCAGGATACAAATCCGCCCCTTGTTTTTCGTATTATTAATAAAAAAATAAAAGATACCAACGCCAATACATATAGTTGCACATGCTACCAAAAGCACTGTTGTAATCATACCTGCTTCCATCAGTTTTTCTCCCGAGTTGTTTTACTTCATTATATATAAAATCCAGTTTGTTCGCAATAAAACAATCCCTATAGAAGCTGCCACCAGCATTTTCTTATTGCCGCAAAAAAGCAGGAGCTCCGTTCCAGTTTCGGTGTTCCTGCTTTTTTCTGTCTTTTTCTAATTTTCCAACTTTGTTCCTACTTTGAACTTTTATTTTGAACTTTTATTTCAAACTTTTTACTTCAAACTCTTATCCCAAACTCTTATTTTAATTCTCCTGCCGGATGTATCATATCCGGTGTAATCAGCTCTTTGATAATCAGGTACTGCTCAATGGTTTTTACACAGTTCTGCACGCCGACCCGCTCACTGTTTAATGTCATGTCATAATTGACCGGGTTTGTCCAGTAATTTCCATGGGTGTAATATTCATAATAATCTGCCCGGAATTTATCCGTCCGCTCTATGGTTGCATTAGCAACCTCTTCGGTCACACCCATATTTTCCATGGTACGGTTCACGCAGAATGCTCTCGGTGCCTCAATATAGATGCTCACCACATTTGGTTTACCCTTCAGTACATAATCAGCACATTTTCCGACGATGACGCAGGACTCTTTTTCTGCCAGATCCTTGATAATTTCACTCTGATATTCAAACAGCTTGTCATCCGATACGAATTTTTCATTTCTGGAAATGTAACGTCTTGACCGTGGCAGCCCTCTTAAAAAGCTGGAAAATCCACTGGTCTCCCTCATTTTTTCATTTACTTCCTGAAAAATATTCTCATCCAGTCCACTGAGCTGGCTTGCCAGCGTTAAGATTCGGTTTTCATAACAGTGAATACCTAACTCCTTTGCCAGCTGGGAAGCAATCGCCTTTCCGCCTGTTCCGAATCCTCTTGCAAAGGTTATTACAAAATTCTCCATATTTTCTGTCCTCCTTTAACCTGCTAAATAACGACTTAAGAATTCCCGTGTTCTCGGATTTTTCGGATTGGTAAACAATTCGGATGGAGCTACATCCTCTGCCACATAGCCGGAATCCATGAAAATGGTTCTGGTGGACACATCCCTTGCAAATGCCATCTCATGAGTAACAATAATCATTGTAAGTCCCGTCTTAGCAAGCTCTTTCATAACATTTAATACTTCTCCTACCATTTCCGGGTCCAGTGCAGAAGTCGGCTCATCGAAAAGAAGTACTTCCGGATTCATGCAAAGAGACCTTGCAATGGCAACCCTCTGTTTCTGTCCTCCGGAAAGCTGTGATGGTTTTGCATTGATATAAGGAGCCATTCCTACATCCTTTAAATGTGTGATTGCCCGGTTAAATGCCTCTTCTTTGGAAATGTGAAGCACCTTTCTGGTGCAGAGCATGCAGTTCTGCAATACAGTCATATTGTTAAATAGGTTAAAGGACTGAAATACCATTCCCACCCTGGAGCGGTATTCATTGATGTCCTTCTGTACATTCCGGACTTCCTTATCATGGTAAAGGATTTTACCAGAGGTCTGCCGCTCCAGTTTATTGATACACCGCAGCAGCGTTGACTTTCCGGAACCGGAAGAACCAACTATACAGATAATTTCTCCTGCTTCTATATCAATATCTATTTTTCTTAAAACCTCATGATTCCCAAATGATTTGCTCAAATCCTTGATTGAAATTACTGTCTCTCCCATATCCGTTCCTCCTACTGATTATCCATATACTCAATTGCCAGTGCGTAATCTGTCTTGCCCTGCATTTTCTTTTCAATAAATTTGAAAATCTTATCAAAGACAAAGCACAATACAAAGTAAATCACTGCAATTACCAGGTATGACTCGAAGTATTTGTAATAATTTCCTCCGACTGTTTTTGCAGCCATGAAAAGTTCCTGTACTGCAATTACATTTAATACGGATGTCATCTTCAGGTTTGTCAGGAATGTATTTGCCATCTCTGGGATAATATTTTTAAATGCCTGTGGCAGTACCACATACAACATTGTCTTAAATGGCGACATTCCCATTGCCCATGCGCCTTCACGCTGGCCCATATCAATGGAGCCGATTCCGGCACGTACTGTCTCACCCATGTAAGCTCCGGTATTTAATACCGTTACCACAATACCTGCAAATACCGGTGTCATTTCTACTCCCAGCATTTTTATTCCATAGTATACAATCATTGCCTGAACAATCATTGGAGTGTCACGGAAGATTTCCACATATACGGTAAAAATGATTTTCAAAAGCCGCATCAGAAGCTTCTTGAAAACATTATCACCCTCGCTGATTTTTGCATCATTTACAAGTCCGACAATATAGCCTAACACAAAACCAACCAGCGTTCCGATTACAGCAATTTCCAGCGTAAGCCAGGTTCCTTTGATAAACATACTTGCATATTTCTGGGCTAAAAATATCATCCACTCTAACGAATTACTCGGATTTTCTACTAACATATTTCTCTACCTCACTTTATCTGTTACTCAGCTCACGCTGGAAATATTTCTAGTTTGCTGCCGGCTGCTGTGTCAGAACAGTATCCATCAGCTCATCCATTTTGGCTTTATCATTCCAGCCAATGGCATCCATTGCATCCTGGATTTTATCTCTTAATGCGGTATCATCTTTTCTGGTAGCGATACATACATTTACCATTTCATCATCACCGGTGAAAGAATCATCTGCATCTAACTGAATAATCACAAGGTCATCATTGGTAAGTGCTGCTGACTGTGCGGTTGGCAAATCTACGACACATACATCTGCAACACCATTGGATATTGCCATGAAACATTCGGATGTTGTCTCATAATTTCCTGACTGCTCTGCACCTTCAATCTGATCCAAAAGAGGTACCCAGCCGGTTCCTAACTGTGTTGTTACTTTACATCCGGTTCCTGCCAGATCAGAAAGTCCTTTTACATTTTCATAAGCACTTCCCTTTTTTACTACGATACAGTTATCTCTGTAATAATATGGTTCTGTAAATGAATAAGAAGCTTCTCTTTCTGCTGTTTTTCCCATTCCTGCGATGATTACATCATAATCTCCTGCATCTAATGAGATTCCAATGGAAGACCATTCTACTTTATGAACCTCTAAATCCATTCCCATCTCATCAGCAAGCTTCTGGGCTACTGCCACATCATATCCATATGCATAATAGTCAGATCCATAAATCGGAACCGCCTTGCTTCCATCCGGTGTTGTATCACTGTCCTGTGTCCAGTTAAATGGAGCATATGCACATTCCATTCCAACTCTTAATACATTCTTATCAGATGTCTCTGCTGTCTCTGAGGCTTTCACATCTGTATCGGATGTTTTTGTATCTGATGAACCACATCCTGCCAATGTAGATATTGCCATAACTCCTGTCAGTACCAATGCTAATAATTTTCTTTTATTCATAATATGTTCCTCCTTAAATGCAAATGTGAAGCCGACTTTTTGTTTCTCTAGAGTATCAAAAAAGACGCTTGAGATTTCTTTCTCTCAAAGCGTCTTTGCTGATAGACAGTATAGTATACTTTCTTTTTCTTCTTTTCAACTTTCAAATTGCACAATTTGATTGTGCATTTTGCACAGCATCTTAATTAAACATCAATCTTTTTACCAGAATACAGTTTACAATATCGAGATATTCCATGGAATCTTCCAGGTCAACCTCCAATATTTCTTCTATCTTCTTCAGGCGGTACTGCAGGGAATTCCGATGGATATACAAAGCCTCTGCTGTCTTTCCCACATTAAATCCACTCATATAATATGTCAGCAGTGTCTCCACCAGAAATGCCCCATTGGTCTGGTCATACATCTCAAGCTTCTTTAATTTGTCATTGCAGTAGTCCAATATCTCCTGCTGATTTCCATTGTTAAACATATATTTATAAATGCCCATGGAACTGGCACTAAGCACTTTTTTATTAGTAGGATTCGGCAGATAATCTTTCTTTGGAATCAGATTTTTTGCTTCCTGATAGCTCTTGCCAAATTCAGACGGATCCGTATAGGCTGCGCCCAAAATACAGGTACTGTGTATCAGCCCAGCGAACTGTGGGCGGCTGTCCAGCTTCTTTAGCAATTGTTCAATCTGCCGTTCTGTCGCCTTATCCTCCGTTGCCTCAAACAGCAGCACAAATTTATTTAAGAATCGCATATACATCGGACGATTTTCCATATGCATTACTTCCCGGTTCAGACAGTCCGTATAATAGAGATAAGTATGCTCATCCTGCTCCAGGTTAATTCCATATTTCCGGTCAATTACAATGATTCCAACACGATATGCCCGGTCGAAAGCCAGTCCAAACTGGCTGGATATTTTTTCAATATATTTATCATTTACTTCATATCCAAACAGTAGATTATATAAATAGTCCCCGGTACGCTTATTTGTAATATTGGTTTCCAGTATCAGCTGCCCGATACTCTGTGCAATATCCACGAAGGTTGCGCCTTCCCAGCGGACATAGAACAGTGGCAATTTCAATTCAACCGCCTTGTCTATCATTTTCTGTGGAATCTTCTCCCGGTCATCCACAATCGATATTGCAAGCCCGGAAATTCCCAGTGCATTCAGTTCTACCATTGTTTCAAAGGTCTTCTCGATGTCAAACCGCAGATAATCCACTACAATCAGTGCGAAGTTGCCAGGATTCATATGCTCTTCATAGGGCTTCGTCTGCACAAAATATGTCCAGGACACCACTCTGTCCAGTCCTACTTCCCCTGTCAGCAGTTCTACTCCATCCAGATCCAAATTATTGACGTCTCTACAAGTAACCATAATGTCTCCCTCTGTTGGTTGTGTGCAAGTTGCAAAAAACCCGGAGAAGTGCGATGATATGTACCCAGAATCCTGGACACATATTTATGAACTAGGCTGAACACATGGATGCTATCCTGTATTGTACAGGCGGCATC
>NZ_JAOQKI010000029.1:23712-25899 GCF_025567465.1 Roseburia amylophila | reverse complement strand
TGACCTCCATAAGATGGATAAATCTTTTACAGAATGGGATTAGCCATCAACACGTTTTGTCCTATAACCCTATGTTTTCCCATGCCCGGTTGCAGCAGCACTTTTATTTTCTTTCGAAATGTCCTTGAAAAGTGATGCTTTGGTGCAGCCATTGCGTGCTTATAATCTGCCTCACACGCCGATGTGATGGCATCCTTCAGTTCCTGTTCTGTCATAATGAATTCCCCTTCTCTAGCTTTTCCTGCAGTTTCTTCCTTGCCCTGCTGGAAATGTGTCTTGCATTGTCAACTGTTGTGTCAAGAGCAGTTGCAATTTCTTCATAGCTCAATTCATTATAATATCGTAAATATAATACGTCCTTATATGGATATTTCATTCTGCCGATAAGTTCTGACATGCTGCTGCCATCCGGAAGTTCAAAGATTTCTCCGTCCCCCTGAGACTCCTGCAGCAGATTTTCAATCGTATCCTCGTCCATTTTGCTTTCGCGGTTCCGCCTACGATATACATTAATTGCTCTGCTCCTAACTATAGTAACAATATAGTTCCACGCTTTATGACAGTTTTCACGAGAAATTTTATCTAAATTATTTATAATTGCAATATAGCTTTCCTGCACAGCATCTTCCGCATCTGCAGAATTCTTTAAAATTCCATATGCCACATGGTACATTGCAGAGTCAAACTGCTCACTCAACTTTCTGCAAAATTCCCTGTCCTCTTCATTTTCGATTAGTTCAAGTAACTGAAACATAACACGCTCCCATTTCCTCTGCTGTACTTTTCCGACGCTTATGCCGTCTTATTTGCTAAAGTTTCTGCCTACTGTTACTCCTCCTTGCAGACATTAACCCATTCTGAATATCCGGAGCACTGCTCCAGTTCCGGGATTGTCAGCTCAATGGCACTGTTTCCACTACCACATGCCGGAAATACTGTTTCAAATTTTTTCAGGCTTTCATCGAGATATACTTTTATACCCTCTTTGATTCCAAAAGGGCAGACTCCGCCAACGGCGTGTCCGATATAGTCTTCCACTGCCGCTGCCGGAATCATTTTTGCTTTGGTTCCGAAGGTTGTCTTATATTTGTGGTTGTCGATTCTGGCATCTCCCGCAGCCACAATCAGGATCGGCTGTTCTCCCATCAAGAAAGAAAGCGTCTTTGCAATACGCTCCGGCTCACAATGAAGTGCCTCTGCTGCCAGTTCCACTGTCGCACTGGATTCTGCCAGCTCCATAATCCGCTCCTCCATTCCAAATTCTTTTAAATATGCTCGCGCGCGTTTGATTGACATAGTTACGCTTCCTTTCATCATTTCTAATAGCTGATTTTATCAAGAATTCCAGACAGATATGCAATGGCAACACCATAGTTGCTCATTGGAACTTTCTGTTCTTTTGCACGTTCAATTCTCGTCATGACATATTTTTTATTAAACATACATGCTCCGCACTGAATTATTAAATCATAATTAGATAAGTCTTTTGGAAAATCTGTTCCGCTGACGATATCCACTGTCAGTCCTGCTCCGATACGTTTTCTCAGCATATTCGGAATTTTCTCCCTGCCGATATCCTCTTTCAGTGGTGCATGGGTACAGCATTCTGCAATCAGTACCTTTGATTCTTCCGTAAGACTGCTAATGGTTGCTGCGCTCTCTTTGTAGTAAGCAAAATCTCCCTTGTACTCTGCAAACAATACGGAAAATGAGGTCAGAAGACTTTCCTGCGGCTTCTTATCATATACTGTACGGAAAACCTGGGAGTCGGTAATAATAAGCTTCGGTGGTCGCACCAGCGCCGCCAGCGTATCCTCTAACTTATCCGTTGTGCAGCTCATTACCAGACATTTATGATCCAGCAAATCACGGATGGTCTGTACCTGTGGCAGAATCAGTCTGCCCTTTGGTGCCTGGATATCCTGCGGCATAACAAGGAGGACCAAATCACCTTCTTCTACCAGTGCTCCGGTTATGGTTTCTTCACCATAATCATCCGGCACAAGTCTTATTAATTCTTCTTTAAATTTTTCTATATCTTCCTTACTTTTCGAGCTGATAACAAGAATTTCCTGTTTTGTCTCTTCCTTAAGCTGTGCTGCTATGGAATCTGAATCTGTCAGTGTATCCGCTTTGCTCAGTACACATAAGGTCGGTGTATGCTTTTCTTTAAAATAGTGGAACCAT
>NZ_JAOQKI010000029.1:0-23429 GCF_025567465.1 Roseburia amylophila | reverse complement strand
AAGATTTTCCGCTGTTTCTTTTGCCATAAAAACCGATATGTATCCGGTTTGCACCTGGTGTTTCATTCAATGACATCGCTAAAGACCTCCTAGAATCTGAAATCGCGCTGTCCTTCCTCAATTTCTTTCAGATGACGTTTCGCAATTTCTCTTGTTTTTTCATTTGGTACTTTCTCTATCTCCTTAGCAATCAACGCTTCTCCGATTTTTCTGGTATCTTCAGAAGCATAATCAATCAAATATTCCTTCAATGTCATCAGTGCATTCGGATGACAGCAGTTTAAAATCTGCTGGTTCTTGCACAGACTCATGAAACGGTCTCCCGTTCTTCCCTCTCGATAGCATGCGGTACAGAAGCTTGGGATATAACCCATATCCATCAGCCAGTGTACTACCTCATCCAGAGTTCTGGTATCGCTGACATCAAACTGCTCGGAACGCTCGTCTTCCGGCTCCGGATGATCATAGCCACCTACGGAAGTCTTGGAGCCACCACTAATCTGGGATACACCAAGGCGGATAACTTTTTCACGTACCGCCTGGCTCTCTCTGGTAGAAATAATCATTCCGGTATATGGAACTGCCACACGGATACATGCACAGATTTTTGCAAAAATATCATCACTGATGCCGTTGTCAAATACATCCGGATCAATGTCATCGGCACGTTTGATTCGTGGCACGCTGATGGTATGTGGTCCTACTCCATGCACTGCCTCCAAATGTTCTGCATGCATCAAAAGTCCTGCAAATTCATATTTGTAAAGTTCCAATCCAAAAAGTACACCTAAGCCAACATCATCGATGCCGCCTTCCATGGCACGGTCCATGGCTTCGGTATGATATGCATAATCATGCTTTGGTCCGGTTGGATGTAATTTTTCATAACTTTCTTTATGATAAGTTTCCTGAAAAAGAATGTAAGTTCCGATTCCGGCCTCTTTTAATTTCCGGTAATTTTCTACGGTTGTTGCAGCAATATTTACATTAACACGACGAATTGCACCGTTTTTGTGCTTAATGCTGTAAATGGTCTTAATACACTCTAAGATATATTCGATAGGGTTATTCACCGGGTCTTCGCCTGCTTCAATTGCCAGACGCTTGTGTCCCATATCCTGTAATGCTGTTACTTCCTGACGTACTTCATCCTGTGTCAGTTTCTTCCGGGCAATATGTTTATTTTTTCCATGGTACGGGCAATACACACATCCATTGATACAGTAATTGGACAGATATAATGGTGCAAACATTACAATACGATTTCCATAGAAATCTTTCTTAATCTGTTCTGCAAGGTCATATACTTCCTGGATTTTCTCTTCGTTCTCGCAGGCCAGCAATACTGATGCTTCTCTGTGAGTAAGCCCTTTCCGTAATTTTGCCTTTGCAATGATTTCGTCAATAAGGGCAAGATTGTCCTTATTTGCCTCAGCATATGCCAGAGTCTCTTCAATCTCTTCGTGGCAGATAAATTCTTCAGCCTTTAATGATTCTTTGTTATACATAATGTTTCCTTTCTTCCGGGTCAGAAGCTCTTTCCCGTTGGTTATTATATGGTGATTTAAGAAATACCTCTTGTATTTCCTTTATTTATATAAATGGCGAATCTCCTCTTGAGACCACCAGTTTATATCCAATGGATTCCATACGGTTGCCAAGACATCCACGGCATTCCGCTGCCTCTTCCCCGGTACAGATTTTATTATCGTAAAGGGCATACTTCTTCCGCACCTTTACCGGTGACAGATTTGGCATTACCACATTTCCTCCTGCTAAAATGCCAAGCTCCCTGCCCCTTGAATGGATAGTTCCCAATGCTGTAGTTGCCGGAAGCAATACCTTCGGCAGCATCAGGCGGATAATTGCCAGTAAAAACAGCGTCATCTCAAGACTTCCCGGCTCCATCTCTCCAAACGGCGTATCCTTTTGCGGAATAAACGGGCCGATTCCTACCATATGCGGATTGAATGTTTTCATAAAAGCAAGGTCTTCCACCAGATTATCTATGGTCTGATAAGGAGAACCTACCATAATGCCACACCCCACCTGATAGCCGATTTCCTTTAAGGTATACAGGCACTGCTTGCGGTTTTTAAGAGACATTTCTGCCGGATGGATCTTCCCATAATGGGCTTCATTCGCAGTCTCATGACGTAATAAATAGCGGTCTGCTCCTGCCGTGTAAAGTCTTTCATAGCTCTCCCGGCTCCGCTCTCCTAAGGACAGTGTAATGGCACAGTCCGGATAAGCAGCTTTTATCTTATGAAGTAAATCTTCCAGTAAATCATCTGTGTAGTAGCCGTCTTCGCCACCCTGCAGGACAAAGGTACGAAAACCTAATGCATAACCACTTTCACAGCAGGATAGGATTTCTTCTTCACTCAGGCGGTAACGTTCTGCATTCTGATTGCTTCTTCGGATGCCGCAATAGATGCAGTCATTCTTGCAGTAATTGGATATTTCAATCAGTCCTCTGGTATAGACTTCATTTCCAAATGTCTCTTTCTGTCTTTTTCTCGCCAGTTCAAAGCCGTACTCTGCAATTTCTTTATCGGTATGCAGTTCTAATAATTCTTTATATTCTGTCTCTGTAAGCTGAGTATCCTGATACAGCTTATTAAACAACTCTTTTCCTCTATTCTTCATGTCTGGTCACCACACTGGAATATGCTGTTTTTACACTGATTCCCGGTAATTTTCCGATCTTACCGGTCAGTGCACTGATGGTATCCTGCGGTGCATCGATTGCTATACTTACGATATTTATGCCTCTCTCCCGGTATGGAATTCCCATTCTTCCGATAATATAAGCTGCATATTCATGTAAAATTTCATTTAATGCTCCGACGGATTCGTCCTTTTCTATTACAATGCCAATTACAGCCACTCTGGTATCTGCTGCCATTTCTTCGTTCCTCTTGTTTTTCTAAATCAATAGAATTTCAACGCTTATTTTACGTTTTTAGTATAAGAGATTTATTTTGGGATTACAATTGTTAAGCCCTTGTTTTATGCGTATTTATTGTATTTTTTTACATACCAGGCCTGTTGCCGGCAGCTTTTTATGTATGACCATCTGCAATCTACAAGAAATACGCTTTGTGAGTTTTTTACTTTACAGGAAAGCAATTTTCTGTAAAGCAAAAAGGGATTCTGCTCCTTCCTTTCATCCGAAACAGAATCCCTTTTCTTTCACACTTTTTAATTTCCTTTACGTCCTTCTTTATAACCACTTCCAATATAATGCATATAATAGGATTTTAAATCATTTCCAAAGGCGTTTTGAAGATCGTTGTATCTATTCTTATATTTTTTCACATTAAAGGAGTCTTTTGCCTGTCTTCCTTCATTCATACCACACTCCACAAAATGTCTCAATGCGGCTGTATCATCACCATAAAACGCTGCCTTAAGGTCAGAATATTTGCTGATGTAATAATTGTAGTCATATACCAGACTGTAATCCACTCCATTGTATACGGTTACAGGATTCTTAAGCACGCCATTTCCTGTTGCTTTACGTCCTTCCCGATAGCCACTGCCAATATAATGCATATAATATGCTTTCAGATTTCTTCCAAATGCACTTCTTAAGTCTGCATAATTAGCACGGTAAGCTGCTACATTAAAGGATGCTTTTCCCTGACGCCCCTCATTCATACCACATTCCACAAAGTGACGTAAGGTTGCATTTTCATCACCATTAAATGCCGCTTTAATATCCGGATATTTGTTGATGTAGTAATTGTAGTCATATACCAGCTTGTAATCTACTCCATTGTATACGGTTGTCGGATTCTGCAGTTCTGTACTTCCGGTTGCTACTCGTCCCTCAGCATATCCATTGATGCGATAATGATCATAATATGCTTTCAGATTATTTCCAAATGCACTTCTTAAATCCGCATACCGGGCACGATAAGATGCAACATTGAAGTTTGCAATTGCCTGACGGCCTTCTGCCTCACCATTATTTACAAAATGTGCAAAAATTGCTTCTGTATTGCCGCCAAATGCTTTTGCTACATCAGGGTTATTCTTTATGTAATAATTTAAGTCAAAGACCCTTTCATAGCCTGCACCAAATACGGTAGTCGTTGCATATGCACACCGCATTTTATATCCGCCACCACTTACATATACATGGATATTATATACACCCACATTATTCTTATGATTTGCAATATTGGCATGCACGATAAAGGTATCTGCATCTACTCTGGATGCGTTATACCATACAATATCGCTCTGATCAGCCTTTGTCCAGACCGGAACACTAACAGAAGTCACATAACTTGGGACTCCATCCACAACAATATCAAAGGTTCCTGTTGCTGCATTCCTGCTCTGAACGATTACGTCAGAAGTCAGCACTGGTTCTGTGATAGCAAAGGACTTTGTCACGCTGCCCTTATAGTCTCCAATTCCTGTAATGGTTACATAAGCTGTTCCTACAGAATAATTGTCCCGATAAGAAAGCTTGTAGGCTACATTTTCTTTCAGCATTGTTGTCCCATCTTTGACAACAACCGGCGGAGTCAGTAGTCTTCCATTATAAGTCTGTGATGCAACTGCCAGAACCGTACAATTTTCAATGCTCTTTTCTTTAATTACAAAGGTAACAACTTTTTCTCCGGAGTATACACCAATACCGGAAATGATTACCCTGGCAGTTCCCACATTACTATTGTTACTGTATCTTACCGTATAATCAACATCTTCTGTTAATACCTTGCTTCCCATCTTAACGACCGGAACCGGCTTATAAGTCTGTCCGGTATACTGCTCTGAAGCAGGGATTCCGGTAACTGTTGCCTTGGATAAGCTGTTGCTGATTTTGAATTTCTTAACAATCGTTCCGGTATAATACTGGGTCAGCGGACGCACAGTAATGGATGCATCGCCTGCCAGCTCATTATTTGCATACGTTGTTTCATAATCTTCATTCAGCGTTAAGGTATTGCCACCACATGCCACATGGATAGACGGACATATCGGGCTTCCGGTATAAAGCTGTTCCGGAACACTGTCAATAATTGCATCCTCAAGGCTTGCCACAATATTGAAGTAAACGCGCTTGGTCTCATCATAGTTGCCAAGTCCTTTAATTACTACCCATGACTCTCCTGCCCTTAAGTTGTTACCATTGACAACCTGATAATCCTTCCCTTCTACCAAAAGCTTTCCGTTGTCATAAATCGTCAGTGCCGGGCGGATGTAATTGCCGGTATACTTCTGATCTGGGATTGCTTCTGCCACAGCATTTCCAATATCATGTTTGGTAATCTTATAGTATACCGTAATGCTATCTTTGTAGTTACCGCTTTCGGTTGCAGTTACCGTTGCACTTGCCGTTCCGATTGCAGTGTTGTTCTCATAAGTTACTTCATACTGGGAAGAATCAATGGTTAATCCGGTAGAAGTATCTTTTAAAGTAAGTACCGGTTTAATCTCGCTTCCGGTATAATCTACGTTATCGGTTCCGGTAATCTCAATATCTGCAGAAGTAAGTGACTTTCTTGCAATCTGATATGGATATACAGCTGTTCCTACATATCCGGTCTGGTCATTTTCCGTACCAACGATTCCAACATATACTGTTCCAGCATGAATCAGGTCAATGGCACTTGCTTCCGTCGTACAATCTTTATCAATATAGTATTTTACGATGTAATCTTCGTTTTCTGTCAGATAGCTTCCGGTCTTATTGAACTTCACCTGAATGTTCTTCGGCTTGGTATCAAGACCGTTATATACAGTATCGGAAATTCCGGTTACCGTTAAAGTATCATTGGAAAGTAAGGTACCGATGGTAAACTTCTCAATTCGTGTTCCACTGTAGTTACCCTGTCCGGTTACTTTAATCCATGCGGTTCCCACCTGACTGTTATTGGTAGAATATTCATAAGTAAAGTCTGTTCCATTTACCAGTGCTACAATTCCATTTTCCGAATTATCTTTCAGGCTGATATTCGGTGTATAAGTATTACCCTGAATATAAGGATAGTTCCGGTTTGCCGGGTCAAATCCTGTATCAGAAGCATCGGATAACGCCGCACTGATATTTTCAGAAGAAAGATCCCTTGCCAGAATAGAGAACGGAATTGTCTTGCTTCCGGTATAGTTGGTGGTATCCTTCGGAGTAATCTGAACAAACGGTCCGGAAGTTCCATTTGCATCTTTTACAGCTTCATTGTTAAAGTAAGCTGCCGTATAATCCACATTGCGAACCAGTGGTTCTGCACTGGTGGATGTCATGTAAACATTTAATTCCGGTTCATACTTGGTTTTTAACGGTACATACTGTGGATCTTCTATTTTAGAGTATACTAAATCCTCAACATTTTTCTTTAAAATGTTAAACTCTACCGTTGCAGTTCCAGTACAGCTTGCCACACCGTGGATTGCTGCATATGGTGCATTTGCCCCGCCGGCGTTCGCTGCATTGATATTATTGCGATACTCATCCACTACATAATCTGTGTCTAACGTAAGGGTCTGTTCTTTGTTATTTTCATCATTAAATGTTAATTTAATTTCAGGCTCCTGTGCCTCACCATTGTAGGTTACGTCATCAATTGTCTTGCTTACCGTAGACAAATCACGTTTTGTAATAGTAAAGGTCTTAGTCAGTGTTCCCTTATAATTGCCCTTACCGATTACGGTAATGGTCTCGGTTGCGCCTGCCGGTGCACTGGATGGATTATCTGCATCCGTCTGATAATACACACTATAGTTTGCCGGGTCAATTACTTCTGAACCGCCAATCTTCTTAATGACCAGAGAATCCGGCTTAATCAGCTTGCCGGTATAAACATAGCTGTCCGCAATTCCGGTAATCTCATAATCTTCCATATGAATGGAATCAATGGTAAATGCTTTCGCCTTGGTGGTTCCCATCAGTTTACCGTTTGCTGTTGCCTGAATGACTACACATGGTCCGTTCTCGCCATTTGCTGCTGCAACTGCAGTATTCTTACGATAAGTTACCGTATAATCTTTTCCTTCTTCCAAGGTATCAAAGGTAGAACCGGTTAATGCATATTTCACAACCGGAACCGGTCTGATTTCCTGTCCGGTATAGGAGAATACATCTCCACCTAAGTCAATACTTAAATCATCACTGCCCAGGTCGTATTTAATCGCAAACTTCGCCGATTTCTCACCACTGAAATAAGTTCCGGTTCCCTCAATAGTTACGGTCGGGTCAGTCAGTGAAACAGATTTACCATTTACAATGCTCTTAATGTTGTAGTCTGTTCCAAGTGCCAAAGTCTTGCCATCACATACTACAGTCATATTTTCAATTGGCTGTGTGGTTGTATTGTATTCGCTTCCGGTATATTTCTGTGCCGGAATCGTAATCTCAGCATCTTCAATTTTACCGGTAATAGCGAAATTCGCAACATAGCTTCCTACCCAGTGATTCTTCTCAATTCCGGTAATGAGTACACTGGCCTGCCCTGGAACAGTATTATTTCTATAAGACACGCTGTAATGTGTTCCCTCTATCAGACGTTCCTGGGTATCGCTGCCTTTTACATACACGGTAACGGTAGGTTTCATTCCGCCGGATGCTGCCTGTGCCTTATCATACTCAATGGTATCATAGCTTAACTTCACTTCAATCTGGTCAGCAGAATTATTCATATCTCCATCATAGTAGAAGTAACTATTCTTGGTTCCCTTAAAGTTACCGGTTCCTTCAATGGTAATATCCTGCTGTCCAACTTTAAATTTATCTACCTGGGTCGGAGTATAAGTATAATCTACGCCAGGCTGCAGAGTATATGAATATTCTCCAATTCCGGACTCATTCGGAAAACTCTGTGTTACTGTGAAATCCGGAATACTCTTTTTAAAAATGTAACTCATTCCCTGTAAAGATACGCCTACACCATCAATACTCTTCCGCTGAATAATAAACTGGTTCGAACCTGCAATCTTATCTGCAGTATAATTTGCGCTTTCCAATACACCACAGTAGTTTCCAATACCCTGGATTCTTACATAAGTCGTGCCGGCATTGGTTTTTTCTGCGGCTGTTGCTACATTCTGATAATCCTCATCCGAATATACTTCAAACTGATAATCTTTATTTGCAGATAATAATTTGGAAGAATCCCCATAGCTTACCTTCACAGAAGGAGTCAGCACCTTGTTTGCATAAACCGGGCTGGTAATGTCTACACGCAGCTTGCTTAATTCGTTGATATCCTTCTGATTAATGGTATAGCTTACGGTTGTTGTTCCTGTGTAGTTGCTGTTTTCTGCCGCTTTTAAGGTCAGAGCTGCAATTCCCGCATTAATTGCATTTTCACTGCTTTCAATACTGTATTCCTTATCGGTCAGAATATAGCCGTTGGTGGTAGGATACTGTAATACAACACCATCTCCGTCTGCGGTAGTAGAAATTACAACCTTCTGCTCAATTCCATTATATGTATAAGTTCCATTTACTCTTGCATTCAGTTCAGATATATCTTTCTTTGCAATGACTGCATATCCGGAAATATCTCCATAATACTGACCCTTGCCGGATACTGCGAAGTAAATCGTTCCCGCATTGATAAATGCCTCATTTGTCTCAGAGCTTACAACATTCTTATGTGCTGCATCACTATAGAAGGAAATGCTATAGGACGACGGATCCGGAATTGCATCCATCATTTTTGCCTCAATTGCCTGAATCATTTCATCCTTATGGGAATTGCGGTTATAGGTTCCACCGGAAATATTAAATGCCGGCACAACGGTCGCGATATTTGCTCCAATAAAGAATGTGGTTGTTGCGGTTCCGGTATAATTCTTACCGTCTACCGCTTTGATTCTGACATATACTTTTCCGGAATTCTTATGTTCTGAAACCTGTTTACATAATTCATCGTCATAATATCCTTCAACTTCATAATCCACGCCTGCAACCAGTACACGGTTTCCATCAGATACACTGATACCCGGCTCCACTGCTTCTCCAGTATAACCGCAGTTGCTTGCAGTTACGGTCAGCGTGCTCATGTTCTTTGGCGTGATCTTATAAGAAGTACGGATACTTCCGCCTAAATTAGCATAAGTTCCAAGACCGCTGATTAATACATAATAAGTACCTGCGTCCACCGGCTCTGCAATGACCTTCTTGTATGCAGAATCCGTAAAATAAGTAACCTTAAAGTCTTCGCCCTGTACCAGGCCTTTGGCACCGTTATTATCAGTAATACGGATTGCCGGTACCTGCATGCTGCCATTGTATTCAAAGGTAACCTGTGTCGGATCATAGTTTTCAGAACCTGCAACGATATTACACTCGCATTCATTTAATTTTCTTGGCACAATACTGAAGGTTCCACGGTTCACGCCACCTTCTGCCAGTACATAATCTCCAGTCAGTCTGATATATGCCTTTGCATTATTGGTTCCAATTTCGATATTATCTTCACAGGAAACCACTTCTACATACTGGCTGTCCAATGTGACATTTTTACTACCTTCGGTATAATAAACGGTAATATTTGCAGGATCCGGCACAACAGCACTACCGGTATAAGTCTGGTCTGTAATTACAATATCTGTCGGGCTGATGTTCTTTGGCTTAATCATATAAGTATATACTCTTTCGCCTCCGGCATAGTTACTGCCATCCAGACCGGTTATCTTAAGATAATAGGTTGCTGCATGAATCAGTTCCTGTATGCCCGTAGTGCCTTCCTTATCGTCTGCCGGTTCAGTACATTCCGGATCACGATAAACAGCATAGTCAAAATCCGTTCCTTTTTTCAAAGCATTCCCCTCATCATCGGTTGCTGTCAGGGATAATACCTTGCTCTTACCATCAAAAAAGCTGGAATAACTGGTATCTTTATTAATGACACCTGCTTCTGTTCCGTTGATTGCCAGCTTAAAGGTACATTTATCTAAAGATTTTGCAACAATATCAAAATAAATCGGCTCTGCCTTGGTTCCAAGGTCTCCTTCGTAGTAATCCAGTCCGGTTACCTTCACATAATATTTTCCAATAGAGGTCGGTTCAGATACAGTCTTGGTATACTCCGCATCTTTATAATAAGTAATCTTATATCTGGAATCACTGATAACATCACCGGATGTATTGGAGACGGTAATGTTTGGCACATTTTTCTTGCCATTGTATTCCAGTTCATTTTTATCTAATACTGCTTTACCAAGCTTGTCATAGATCTCAAAGTTGATAAATGCGTTTCCGGTTAAATTTCCGGTTCCGGTAATAATCAGGTTATTGGTTCCGGTCTGTCCTGCAGTAGTTTCATTTCGGTATGCCACGTTGTAGTTGCCGGCAGGAATCTCAACGCCATTCAACTTCACTACTACCTCATTGGTCATATCCGGTTTACTATTCTTTACATAATAATATTTATCACTCTTTAAGGAAACACTGATGCCTGCTGCACTTAAATCTGCCTTGCCAATCAGGAAATTAAAGGTCTTGCTGCCCCGGTACAGAGAAGAAGAATTCGCTGTTACTGTCATCTTCGCTGTTCCGGCATTGGTATTGTCTGCCCAGCTTGTGGTATAGTCAGATGCCTGGATTCCTGCGGAATTCTGACTGTCTACCAGTGTAAATTCCGGTCTCTGTGCAGTTCCGGTATAAGTAGAATCGCTCAGTCCATTGGAAACAGTTACAGAATCCGCTCCAATATTATAGTAAATATTGTAACGGTTCTCTGCAATTGTTCCGGAAAATGTATAGTTACTGCTGCTCTTTAATACAATTTTAAAGGAATGTGTTCCTACTGTGGTATTGCTTCCGGATGTATATTCTACGTTATAATCATCTGCTGAAAGGTTTACCATGGTAGAAGTACCGCTTATGATACCATACACCCCTGTAATTGTCGGTAATACATCACTTCCTGTATAATATACATATCCGTCTTCACCGGTTCCTTCCACCCCTTTATAATTAACACCGATATAGCTTAACTTCTGCTGTGCAATCGTAAAGCTCTTGGTGGTCTGCCATCTGTGGCTGTCTCCGATACCAACGATATCAATATATGCTGTTCCTGCGCTGGTATTATTACGGTAATAAACGGAGTAATCCTCTTTTTCTTTCAAAGTTTCTCCATCAATCTGGACCGTAACTGCCGGCTTAACCTCCTGTCCGGTATAAGTATAGGTATCATTTCCGGTTGCAGTTGCACCATTTGCATCCGCTCCTAATGTAATGCTCCCATTGCTCGGAAATGCATCCGCCGCCTCTGCCGGTATTGCCGGAAGAACGCCTGCAATCATACAAACACTTAAAACTAATACCAGTATTCTTTTTCCAACATCCTTGTACTTACGCATAGAACCTCTCCTTGTTGCTTGTTGTTTCCTCATCTTTTTATCTTTACTATATTCCTTTTGCTTTTCAGATTCAAGAGTAACCCTTTTTTCTAAAAAAGCGCAGGAAAAGACACTTCTAAACCTTTTATCGACCGGAAGTTACTTTTTCTTTATATTTTCCAGCGGATTTTTTCATTTTTTAGAAAACCTTTTTCAGAAAATTAACACTTGACATTTTATACTACCACTGTTACCATTACAAACTGAAAACAAAGCATCACTTTGCTAGGGGCGCCTTTGGCTGAGAAACGCATCTGCGTTGACCCTTATTACTTGAACCGGATAATACCGGCGTAAGGAAGCACATAGTTCAACCTCCTGGCAGAGTATCATCTTTAAGGAGGATTTTTTATGTCATTTTTTGCAACATACGACGGCTCTTCTTACCAGCTTACCACCGCTGGTTTTACAGCCCTCGTTATCATCATGATTGCCATTCTTCTGATTGGCTGTGCTATCTTCGGTGGAAAGAAGAAATTCAGTGCAAAGCAGCTTGCATTTTCGGCTATGGCAATTGCCCTTGCCATGGTAACTTCCATGATTAAACTTTTCGATATGCCAATGGGTGGTTCCGTTACTTTACTGAGCATGTTATTCATCGTTCTGATTGGTTACTGGTACGGTCTGGGTGCCGGCTTAACCGCAGCTTTTGCTTACGGAATTCTGCAGTTAGTCGTTGACCCTTACATCATCAGTGTTCCACAGATGTTAGTGGACTACCTCTTCGCCTTTGGTGCATTAGGCCTTTCCGGACTTTTCAGCAAATCCAAACATGGACTTATCAAAGGTTATATCGCTGGTGTATTAGGTCGATACTTCTTCGCATTCCTTTCCGGCTGGATTTTCTTCGGCATGTATGCTCCGGAAGAATTCCCGAATGCAGTGGTATACTCCCTTGCTTACAACGGTGCATACCTTGGTGCAGAAGCACTTATTACATTAATCATTATCTGTCTGCCACCAGTCCAGAAGGCATTGAATTCTGTTAAGGATATGGCAAATTCATAATTTAAGTTCTAAAATCTACAGAAAGAGCGTCTCTTCTAAATCAGAAGGGACGCTCCTTTTTTCTATCAACTACATCTGAATCCATCCGAAAGCATTTGCTATGGAACTGATTAAAATAATCGCTGCAAAGATCGGACAGAGGTATTTTATCATCACTGTAAATATCTTTTTCCTGCGGAACGGGCTGCCGCCCCGGGTTACTTCTTCTTCAATCCGCTGCACTCCCATCACTCTTGATACCAGAAGGCAGGTTGCAATAGCCGCAATCGGCATCATCACGGAGTTCGTCAGGAAATCAAAGAAATCAAGAATCTGCATTCCGATAATTTTTACATTCGCCAATGGTCCATATCCCAGTGTAGAAAGACTTCCCAAAAGAAGCATTACAATACCGACAATTACCGTTGCTTTCCGTCTTTCCCAGCCCAGTTCATCTTCGAAAGTCGATACTGCACTTTCCGTTAATGCAATAGAACTTGTGATTGCTGCAAACAGCACCAGTACAAAAAATAAAATTCCGACTCCGGTTCCAAGTCCCATGCTGTCAAATACTTTTGGAATCGTAATAAACATCAATGATGGACCCGCCTGCAGGGTTTCCGGATTTCCACCGGAAAATGCAAAGACTGCCGGAATAATCATCAGCCCTGCCATCATGGCAATCGCTGTGTCGAAGATTTCCACATTCTTCGTGGACTCTTCAATAGAAACTTCCTTCTTCATATAAGAACCAAAAGTAATGAGAATTCCCATGGCAATGGACAGGGAATAAAACATCTGTCCCATGGCTGTTACTACCGTCATCCAGGAAAAATTTTCAAAATTCGGAATCAGAAAATATTTAACTCCTTTTAATGCTCCCGGTCTGCTTACGGAATAAACCGTTATTAATATAGAAAGAACAACCAGCACCGGCATCATAAATCTGGATACCCGCTCAATACCATTCCGGACTCCGGCAAAGATAATCCCCAGCGTAAATACTGCAAAAAAAGCAAAGCAGATTTCTGTGGAAAGCCCGCTGGAAATGAAATCGGAAAAATATCCATCCGATGCAAGCTTACTGCCATTTCCCCTGATATATTCCACCAGATATTTCATTACCCAGCCGCCAATTACAGAATAATATGGCACGATTAAAACCGGAATAATCGCATTTATCCAGCCACCGAAAGAGAGCCATCGGGATTTTCCAAAGGTATGATATGCTCCCACCGGGCTCTTCTTCGTCATTCTTCCGATAGAAGTCTCCGCCATAATCATCGTATATCCAAAAGTCAGTGCAAGTATAATATAAATCAGCAGAAAGATTCCTCCTCCATACTTTGCTGCAAGATATGGGAATCTCCATATGTTTCCCAGTCCCACAGAAGCGCCTGCTGCTGATAATACAAACCCTATCTTCCCCGAAAATGTACTTCTTTTCTCATTCTGTGTCTTCATTTTGTTTTTCTTCTCCTAAACTCATAATTTCCATAACGCAAAGTTATAAAAATCATAACACAGTCTCATAGTTCCTGCAATATTCTTTCTTTTCCGCAATACATTCACTTATTTTCTCTTCTTTTTCACAGCGTATTCCCTTATATTCTCTTAGTTTTCTCACAATTTGCAACCAATTCACAAATTTTTCACAAATTTATTAGCACTCACCTCTTGACAATGCTAATAATTGGTGTTATAACGTAGTCAGAACAAAGGAGAGGAACAAAAAGAGGTTCCTAAAACATCCCGGTTCCAAAGAAACAAGGTAAACAAGCATAGATAGATTTATTAAAAAAAGGAGAGATGACTTATGTTGATGCCTAGTATTTTTGGAGAGAATTTATTTGATGACTTCTTTGAGGATTTTCCATGGATGGACGATAACATGGATATGAAAAAGACTGAGAAAAAACTTTACGGTCGTAGAGCCGCACGTCTGATGAAGACAGATATAAAGGAGCAGGACAATGGTTACGAACTGGTCATTGATTTACCTGGATTTAAGAAAGACGAAGTAAGTGCTTCCTTAGAAAATGGTTACCTGACCATCAGTGCCGCCAAAGGCTTGGATGAGGAAGATAAAGATAAGAAATCCGGCAAGTACATCCGTAAGGAACGTTATTCCGGAGCCTGCAGTCGAAGCTTTTATGTTGGCGATGCCGTTACCGAAGAAGATATCAAGGGTGAATTTAAACACGGTATCTTAAAACTCTTCGTTCCGAAGAAAGAAGCTAAACCTGCTGTGGAAGACCACAAGTACATCGCCATTGAAGGATAACAGAACTTTATATAGTATCTGATTCAGATTAAGAAAGGAAGCATGTTATCATGTCAGACAAAAATCCAAAACATCCATTAAAAAAGAAGAAAGTAAAAGCTAAAATTAATGTAGCCGACCATGAGGCTGTTGAGGAAGCCAGAGAAGCTCACAGAAACAAGAAACATTATTACTAATTACAATAGACTATTTTAGGAGGAATGACTTATGTTAGTACCAAGTATTTTTTCAAACAACTTTGTAGATGATATATTCGATGATGTATTTCCATTCGGAGCTTACAATGTTCCTGCAGCAGACAACCGTGTTGCCATGAACACTGACGTTAAGGAATTTGACGACAGATATGAACTGGAATTTGAACTTCCAGGCTTTAAGAAAGAAGATATCCAGGCTGAGCTGAAAGACGGATACCTCATCGTCAATGCCAAACACCAGGACAACAAGGACGAAAAAGGCAAAGATGGAAAATATATCCGTAAAGAACGTTACTATGGCTCTTACCAGCGTAGTTTCTATGTCGGAAATGGCGTTACTCAGGATGACATCAAAGGCGGTTTTGAAAATGGTATCCTGACTCTGACCGTTCCGAAGAAAGAAGCAAAACCTGCTGTGGAAGAAAAGAAATATATTTCCATTGAGGGATAATACCAGGATAATTAAAAGGAAAAAGGGGCGGTGTGAGTATTCACACCGCCTCTCCTTTTTATGTGAGAAACACGCTTTGCGTGTTTCTCGTAGTTTAGCTGACATTACTTTATCGTCGATGCCCGCTGTCTGATATTCTTATTAAAATTAATCACATTGTGATTATATTCTTCATCCATCAACTCGGAATGAATCATAAAATCTGCAGTTGCCTTATTATTCGCAATCGGGATGTCATATACCTGTGCAATACGAAGCAGTGCTTTTACATCCGGGTCATGAGGTGCTGCAGTAAGCGGATCTGAAAAGAAAATCACGAAATCTACTTTTCCCTCTACTATCTTAGCACCAATCTGCTGGTCTCCGCCCAGCGGACCGCTGTTATAGCCCTTTACCGGCAGTCCCGTCTGGTCTGTAATCATTTTTGCCGTTGTTCCAGTTCCACAAAGGAAATGCTTCTTTAAAGTTTCTGCATTGTCTTTGCACCACTGGATCAGTTCTGCTTTCTTTCCATCATGGGCAATCAATGCAATATTTTTCTGTTTTCCGATTGTCAAAGTAAGAAAATCCGGTTCCATACTCATATTGTGTCTTCTCCTTTATTGTATTATTTTCCAACCTTTTCATTTATCAAGTGAAAATCAACTCCTGATAAACAATTGCAGCTCGCCAATCACGCTTATATGTTGACTTGCTTACGCTCATTATAACATGACAGGATGATTCCAGACAATATTTGGGTAGAAATCTTCATATAAAAACGAGCACACCTAACAGTGTACTCGTTTTTTTCGTCGATGCGACAGGATTTGAACCTGCGACCTCTGCGTCCCGAACGCAGCGCTCTACCAAGCTGAGCCACGCATCGTTATTCAGTTCTTTCACACGCTCAACTATATTAGCATATATCACATTTTTTGTCCAGTAATATTTTTATTTTCTTTTCTACTTAATCGTTTTATGTTGTACTTAAGTCAATCATAAGAACGGCTTTTTCAATGCCGAAGCAACTTTTTTTACCAGACCGGATGCACTCATTATTACCTATGGTTCTCTTTCTATTTTTAAAAGTAACCAGGTAAAGGCAGACTTTCTTTCCCATTATAAAGATATTCCATTTCTAATGTTAGAGGACACACCGGACGATCCGGACATTCCATATCTGATTGCTGGCAACTACTCAGAGCATGTCACCGAGCAGGTGGAATATATCCTAGACCACAACCCGGAATTAGAGGCAATTGCTTTTGCAAATAATAATATGGCAAAGGCAGGATACCGCGTCTGTGCTGCAAGAGACCTTTTGGTGGGATATGACATTGCCATTACCGGTTTTGACGACATTGACCACGCAAAAACCATGGAACCACCACTGACCAGTGTTTCCCACAGCAGCTTCCAGTTCAGCTACCAGGCATTACAGAATGCGCTTATGCTCTGTCAGGGAAAGAAGCCACAATCCTGCCGGATGTCAGCCATTTTTCACCAGAGAAGTTCCTGCGGTTGCCAGCTGCACACCGGCTTTACTACACTGCGTCATATCAGCATGGAGCAGCTGCGTAAATGCCTGCCAAAGGATGCCATTACTGCAAGACTGGGCGGTGACGAATTTGTTTCCTTTATTTTAACCGATATATTAAAGCATTCCGACGCAATACTCTACGAGGAAAAAGTCAAACGGCGTGCAAGCATCAAGAAGTAGTCTATGACTTAATCTCCAAATCAGCATATAAAATGCCGGATGGTAAATCCATCCGGCATTCTTAAACCTCTCTTTTATTCATCCATTCCCCATTTGTCTTTCATGTATTCTTTTCCAAATCCGGAACCGATATTTTCATTGATTCTCCGGCCAAAGCATGCATAAAATCCAATTATTGCGGCGAATATCAGAATTCCAATAAATATAACCATAGTAAGTCCCCCTTCCTATGTCTCTTTATCTTTTCCAAAGTATAGCACAAGTATGTAAAGATGTCACTTATCTTTTTAAGGAACGGTACTATTTATAGAAATATCTTTTGTTTTACAAAACAACCAAAAGCTTTCCCTCACAAGAAGAAAGAATTATCCTTTTTTCCTGCAGCTGCGGAACCTCCACTGATGTCAGTGTCACACTGCCGGTGCCGGTATTTAAAAATACCAGGACTTTGTCGTCCCCAAAGCTACGTAAAAATACATATACTCCCATCATATCATTGCAGTAAATTGTCCGGTAATTGCCCCTGCGTAATGCCACATGCTCTTTTCGGAGTGCAATCCAGCAGCTGAACTTCTCTGCCAGATTTCCCTGTAATCTGTTGTTTTCTGCCTGCTGCTCCATTACTGCCTTCCAGTCCATGGCTGCCCGATACTCCAGTTCTTTCATTCCCTCGATATACACTTCATCCCCGTAGAATACCGATGGCACGCCCACTCCCATAAAGAGATAGAAAAATGCCAGCTCCATTCTCTTTCTATTTCCATTGCAATAGCTTAAAAATCTCGGAATATCATGGGAATCCAGAAAATTCATCTGTGCCAGGCTCACCTGCCATGGGTAGCGGTAAATCATCCTCTGCATCTGGGCATCAAATTCACTGACCGAAAGTTCTCCCTTTCCAAAAAAATCCCGGCACAGATAAGAAAAAGTATAATTCATCGTAGAATCAAACTGGTCTCCCTGAAGCCAGATGCCTGCTTCTTCCCAGATTTCACCTATTAGAAATATATCCTCTTTTACCGCTCTCACCGCATGACGGAAGACTCTCCAGAATTCATGATTGATTTCATTTGCCACATCCAAGCGCCAGCCGTCAATATCTGCTTCCCGAATCCAGTAAGTTCCAACATTGCAAAGGTACTCCACCACTTCAGGATTTCCGGTATTAAGCTTTGGCATTTCCTTTACATAGGCAAACGCCTCATAATTCGGCGGATCAGCGTACTGTATCGTTTCCGGCAGGTGATAAAACCAGTTATAATATCTTGATGCTTTTCCCTTCTGCCGCACATCCCGGAATGCAAAGAAATCTGCTCCACAATGATTAAATACACCATCTAAAATAACCCGGATTCCTCTCTTGTGGCACTGCTGCACCAGTTCTTTTAAATCCGCTTTATTTCCAAAACAGGGGTCGATTTCAAAATAGTCAATGGTATCATATTTATGATAAGACGCTGCTTCAAAAATCGGATTCAGATAAATGCAGTTAATTCCAAGCTTTTCGATATAGTCAAGGTTTTCACAAATTCCTTTCAGTGTACCACCCAGATGATTCTTGCAAATCCGGTCCGGTAAAATTTTTCCATTGCTGTCGCTTTTTTCATCCGGCAAAAGCATATGCCTTGTCGCTTTTTCCGTCAGTTCCCGTCTGTCATTTGCAAAACTGTCCGGGAAAATATGATACATAACAATGTCTTCTGCCCACTCCGGGATATCTAAAATATCCTCTCTTCTAATATATGGAAACTGGAAATATTCTGCCCTGCCACAGGACAGTTTCTCTGCAAATCCTCTTCCATAATAATAAAGGCTTTCTGTATCGTCCTCTAACCGGAAATAATAGCATACCCTGGTATACGGAGACGTAATCTTAACTTCATAATAATCATAAAGCATATCGGATGCCACATGTTCCATTTCACTTTGTTTCACCGGAAGTGGCTCTTCCATTGCCACCCGGTCTCCCCAAAGCAGCACGCACCGTTTTAAATCGCCCTTTTTACAACGGATTCTTATTACCAGCCGGTCTTCTTTTTCTGCAAAAGCAAATTGTGACAGTGGAATATGCAAAATTGCTTCTTTTTCCATTTTATTTCTATCCTTTCACACCACCTGCAGTAAGACCGGATACCATATACTTTTGTATACAGAAGAAAATAATCAGCACCGGAACAGATACCAGGATAGCGGCTGCGGAGAACATTCCCCAGCTTCTGGTGTAATCGTTGGACTGTAACTGATATAATCCACCTGCCAGTGTATAACTGTTTTCATTCAGTAGAAATGTTGTGGAAAACAGATATTCATTCCATACAAAAATAAGTACCATCACGGAAGTTACAATGATTGCCGGACGAGCCAGCGGCATTACTACCTTCCACAGCAGCTGGAAATCCGATGCACCGTCAATTTTCGATGCTTCTTCGATTTCTATCGGAATGGTATCAAAATACCCCTTCATATTCCAGATAGAGAAAATGCACATGCTTCCCGCATAAATAATCACCAGTCCCAGTTTCGTATCCAGCATATTCATCTGTTTTAAAAGACGGAATAATGCAAACATGGACAAAATCTGCGGGAATGCATTTAAGAGAAGCAGTAATTTTAAAATGCCATTTCTTCCCTTAAAACGGTATCTTGAAAATGCATAAGATGACACCATGGCAAATCCGATGGCAATGACCATTGTAAAGAAGCTTAATACGGCAGAGTTATAAAACCACCGCAAAAACGGCTTCTGCGTCAGTATATTTTTATAATTATCCAGTGTAAATTCCTTTGGAAACAAAGATAATCCGGAGGACAATGCTCCACTTCCCCTTTCAAAGGAAAGATTCAACGCATATAAAATCGGTACCAGTGCCAGCAGACACAGTATAATATAAAAAATATGTAATCCGCTAAGCTGTAAAATCTGTTTTCTCTTTTTCTTAGTCATAATTTTCCTCCTTTACCCCTCGATTGGTAAACAGCGAAAATACCATGATGAGGAAAAAGATAATAATGGATACCGCTGAGGACAGCCCATAGTTATTTGAAACAAACGCATTCTGCTGTGCATAAGTAATTACGGTCTGTAAGGTTGCCCCTGAATATGCTCCCTTCTGCATCGTAAGAAGATATACGATATCAAACTGCTTAAATGTGGTAAATGTCGTCATAATAACCGCCGGTGCAATAATTCCTTTCATTGCCGGAACGGTAATATGGATGTTCTTTGACCAGAAACCTGCTCCATCCAGTTCTGCGCTTTCATAATAGCTGCGGTCAATGCTGGACAGTGCACCGTCTATCATCATAATCATAAACGGCAATGCCATCCACAGGTTTAAGGTCATGCAGGAGAGAAATGCCGGCACATTGGTGGAAAGGAAATTTACCTTTCCAAAGCCAAGTGCCACCAGAATCTTATTCAGAAGACCAAACTCTGTGTTATAAATGCCTACCCTCCACAAAAGAATGGACACATAAGCAGGCATTGCCCACGGGAACATCAAAAGAGTCTTGTATACACGTTTTCCCTTTAAATCTTCTCTTTGAAATCCCAATGCAATAAAATATGCCACAACTACCTGTATCACCATATTTAATGTGGTCCAAAGTAATGTTGTAAACAGTGCTCCAAGGAAACCGGAGTCTGCCTTTAATAATGCCCTGCTATAGTTGGATAGTCCGATAAATTTATAATTTGACCAGTGAAAAAGATTCATATTGGTCAGTGATATATAGCCCGTATAAATAATCGGGAATACAATAACCATTCCAATCAATATCAGTGCCGGCATACTGTAAAGCCATGGTGTTAATTTCCGTTTGTTCTTCATATACACACTTCTCTTCCTAATTTTCCTCTTTATTGCTTCTAAACAAACTCCTGCTTACTGCATATCTGCAATGGCATCCAATGCCTCCTGCTGATAAGTCTCTGCTGCAGTGTCAATATCTTCCCCTGATTTGTTGACTGCTGCCAAAAATTCTTCTGTCGGTCCCCACATAACGCTCATCTGTGGAATGTTTGGCATAGGCTGTGCAGTTTCTGCAGTTGCTTTCATTGCCATAATCATCTCATTTGCAGCAACATCTGCGTCATCATATGCTTTGCTGTTTGCCGGTGCACAGTTTGATTTATTCGCCAATGCAATACCTACTTCCGGGCTTGCAATTGTCTCTAATACTTTTGCAATTGCTTCTTTCTTATTTTCTGCTGCATATTTTAAGACACCAATGCTCTGTACACCTGAATATGGTGCCAGTCCGTTTCCATTCGGAAGTTTAAAATCCGCTAAGGATTTAATACCAAGGTCAATGCCCGCTGCCTTGATTCCGGATACCAGCCATGGTCCACCGATGATTGCTGCTGCCTGGCCTTCATTGAATAATGCAGTTACAGTGTTGTAATCTCCATCTGCCTCCAATGCTGCAAATTTCTGATTGTATGCGATAGCATCCTTGGTTTCCTGTGTATTTAATCCAGGATTTGCATCTTTATCAATAATATATCCACCAAAACCATTGATCACCGGTGCCACATTGTATGCGGTAGAATGCTGATTTACCAGCGCATAAGTTCCTGCATCCACATCGGTATGTGCTACCATATAATCATACAGTTCATCTGTTGTTTCCGGCACATCACCTTCCCATTTTGCCTTATTATACATAAAGAGCAATGTCTCATAATAAACCGGCATCAGGTACTGGGTATCCTTATAATTACCTGCTTCTACGGTCATCGGTAATAAATCCGCCATTACATCCTCACTGATAACATCCGTAATCGGAGCTAAAATTCCCATTTCTGCAAATGTTCCCAATGAATCATGTGCATAAAGATACATATCCGGTCCGTTGGATTCATCATTTCCATATAACTGAAGCTGGTCTGTCAGACCGCTCTTCTTTTCAAAGGTAACCTTGATATTATCCTCTGCCAGTTTCTCATTCGCACAATCCGCAATGGTCTGCATGATATTTTCATCCCCATCATGCCAGATTTTTACTTCTGTCATTTCATCCTCTGCATCATTTCCAAGTACTTCTGTAGTCTTTCCTTCGTCATTTCCTGCTTCTTTTCCACAACCGGATAATGTGCCGATTGTCATTGCGGTACAGAGCAACAGACTCAACACCCTTTTCTTCATAAAAATACCTCCGTTTTCCGGTTTCTTTAGGAAACCGTTTTCTTTATTCTTCTTTTTTCATGCAATTGGTTCCTCTTGCTAAGTCTATATTTATCACTTTTTTCCCTTGTTTACAATGTCTATTTGTCAAAAATGATTGACTTTGTTAGGAAACCGCTATACTATATTTGTAAATTTATACATTTTTTCAGGAGGTATTTTATGTCTGTTACCATCAATGATGTTGCCAATGAAGCCGGTGTTTCCAAATCCACTGTTTCTAAAGTTTTAAATCACTGGACCACCATATCCCCAGCCACTGTGGAAAAGGTTCATGCAGCAATTGAAAAGCTTCATTATACCCCTAACTCCCGGGCTGTAAGCTTTGCAAAAGGTGCTACTTCCAATATTGTCTATCTTACCAATCTGGAGAAAGATACTGCTTATCGGAATCCGCATATGTTTGACATTATGTGCGGCGTACACCATACCTTGTCCGAAAACAACTATTCCCTGATGCTTGTCAACACTTCTGAAGAACGCTATCCCGGAGAAAAAGTCAGCGAAGTTATCACAAGCGGTTCCTCCGATGGTCTTATCATCCACGGCTCTGCCATTAATAAAGAAATTGCAAATCTTATTCTGGATGCAGGCTTTCCACACATTATCATTGGGCATCCGAGTTTTGAAAGCCGCTTATGCTGGGTAGATACCAACCACGCCCTTGCCGGTGAATATGCTGCTGCCCACATGATAGCCTGTGGTTATACAGATGTCGCCTTTATCGGAGAGCGCAAAACCGATTATATTTCTGCCCAGCGTCAAAAAGGATTTATGGCAGGCATGTTAGACAGAGGCTTTCACATTCCGGCTGCCCGTATCGGAAATACCGATTCCAGCTGCCAGCACGCTTATTCTGTTACTTCTGATATGCTGACACAGCCTGTACCGCCTCGCGCTATTGTATGTGAAAATAACACCCTCGCATTAGGTGTCATCCAGGCAGTCAAAGACCGGCAGCTTTCCATCCCGGATGACATTGCCATACTTACCTTTGACGTCTACCCATATTCCAGCATCATCGACCCACAGCTTACCATTGTAGACATCAATGTCTATGATACCGGTGTGCAGGCAGGCTCCATGATGATCCGTAAGCTTCAGAACCCGGAACTTCTCATCCAAAGCTATACAACGCTTCCTGTTATCATCCAGGGAGAAAGCACCAGACCACTGCCATAAGGGGCTGTAAAAAAACTCCCCTAGAAAAAAATCGCCCAGACCGTGAGGTCTGAGCGTTTTTTTGGTATAATTA
>NZ_JAOQKI010000028.1:0-26675 GCF_025567465.1 Roseburia amylophila | reverse complement strand
GAGTTATAGGACAAAATGTGTTGATGAAAACCGCTTTCAAGCCTTGAAAATAAAGGGCTGAAGGCGGTTTAATCTTTTTTCAAAGAACTTTGAGGGTGGACAAAACGTGTTGATAAAAAATGCTCTAACCCTTGAAAATAAAGGGCAAAACAGAGTTTAATCTTTCTTGAAATAGAAAACCATGGAGGAAGATTAAATGAATCAGATAAATTGTCCTATTTGTGGAAACAAATGTGTTAAAGCAGGAAAAACAAAAGCGGGAACACAACGCTGGCTATGCAAGAAATGCAAAACTTCGTTAACACATAAAATAGATAATGATTCAAAGGAGTTACAAATCTTCTTAGATTGGTTGTTTGGAAAAGAAACTCAATCAATAATGCCAGGAGAAGGAAGAACATTTAGAAGAAAGACAGCAAGATTTTGGGATATATGGCCGATGCCACCGAAAATAGAAGAAACCAAAGATGTTCTTTTTCTTGATGGAATTTATCTTGGCCGAAAGGCCTGTGTGCTAATCTGCTGCGATGAGAAAAATGTACTTGGATGGTATTTATGCCGATATGAACATGCAGGTGCCTGGATTGCTTTAATGAAGCGTATAGCTGAGCCAAGAATGGTTGTATCAGATGGTGGAACAGGATTTGCAAAAGCACTGAAAAAAGTATGGCCAATAGCCAAACATCAAAGATGTATATTTCATGTATTCTGCCAGATAAAACGTTATACAACGTCCAAACCTAATACATTAGCTGGAGTAGAGCTTTATTGTCTGGCTAAAGATTTACTTAAAATAAAAGAGAAACAAGAGGCAGAAACATGGGTAACTCGTTTCACTGAGTGGATAAAGAAGTATCAGAAATTTCTTAGTGAAATGACGGTAGATGAGCATGGTAATAAAAGACCAACTCATGAGAGACTGCTTAAAGCAGAGAGATCCCTTCTTAAACTTATCAAAGAAAACACACTGTTTACATACTTGGATAAGGAATTTATAAATGATTTCATTGCACCATCTACGAATAACAGAATTGAAGGCGGAATCAACTCAAGACTCAGAGAAATGTTGAGAAATCATAGAGGACTTTCTATAGAAAGACGAATAAAAGCGGTTTACTGGTGGTGTTATATGCACTCTCCAGAACCGCTTTCATTGTCTGAAATAATAAAAACTATGCCTACAGATAGAAGTATTGCAGCAATATATCAAAGGATGAATGATAAATCCCGGTTGGAAAAGAGTCTTTCACTTTGGGGTGATGCCATTGTGTGGAGTGACCTCCATAAGATGGATAAATCTTTTACAGAATGGGATTAGCCATCAACACGTTTTGTCCTATAACCCTAAAAGCAGGTAAAATAAACAGTAAAGATAGAAAAGACCCCAGAAGAACGATTGTATGTAAATTAGTTCTTCCGGGGTTTCTTATATGTCTTTAATATCAATCGGAGAGTTTGCTCATGGCACGGGATTTTTCAGAGCAGGCATTCTGGGCAGCAATTACGGTGCTGCGGAAGGAGCCTTCCTCTAATTTAGCCACAGCAGCAATGGTAGTTCCGGCCGGGGAGCAGACTGCATCCTTTAATTCGCCCGGATGTTTACCGGTCTCTAATACCATTTTAGCTGCACCAAGAACGGACTGGGCAGCAAATTTATAAGCCTGGGCACGCGGCATACCGTCATTAACAGCTGCGTCAGCCATTGCTTCAATAAACATATAGACATAAGCCGGTGAGGAACCACTGACTCCGACTACGGCATCCATAAGACTTTCCGGTACAATTTCTGCTTTACCAAAGCTTTCAAAGAGAGAGACAACCATTTTGGTTTCTTCTTCTGTGATATGCTCATTTGGGGTAATGGCAGACATGGCTTCCTGAACCATAGCCGGTGTATTTGGCATGGTACGAACCAGTTTAATATCTTTACTGAATAAAGATTCAATCCGTGAAATGGTCTGTCCGGCAGCAATGGCAACTATGATTTTGTCATCGGTAACACTGTCTTTGATTTCTTTGATGACTGTTTCATAAAGATATGGTTTTACAGCAAGAAAAATGATATCGGATTCTACAGCAACAGTCTCATTGTCTAAGGTGGTGCGGATACCATACTGCTCAGAAAGTGTATCCAGTGTGACCTGGGTTTTCGCACTGGCAATCAGGTGGCTGGCAGGAACCAGACCGGAAGAGATAATTCCGCCAATCATGGCACGACCCATATTACCGCTTCCGATAAAACCAATTTTTTTATCTAACATGATGCATTCTCCTTTTATGAAAGGGGATATCCCAGATGATACTGGAATATCCCCTTTGATATTGTCTAAGTATAGGTTCAATTAGAAATCTGTTAAGTCAGCAGCTCTTCTCTCTAAGAAAGCACTCATGCCTTCTTTTTTATCATGGGTAGAGCAGGTTACGCCAAACAGGTTAGCTTCCATTTCAACAGCATTCTTGATATCCATATCATATCCGTTGTTGATAGCAGCTTTTGCGATAGATACTGCATAGCTTCCTTTAGAGATAATTTTCTCTGCCATAGCTTTTGCGGTTGGCATTAATTCTTCTTTTGCAACAACTTTGTTTACAAGTCCGATGCGGTATGCTTCGTTTGCATCGATGTTATCGCAGGTGAAGATCATTTCTTTTGCACGTCCCATGCCAACAAGACGGGCAAGTCTCTGTGTACCACCGAATCCTGGGATGATTCCAAGACCACACTCAGGCTGTCCGAATACTGCGTTGTCAGAAGCAATACGGATATCACATGCCATAGAAATTTCGCATCCGCCACCTAAAGCGAATCCATTAACAGCAGCGATAGTTACCTGTCTCATATTCATTAATTTAAAGAATGGAACAGAAGCTTTCATACCGAATGCTCTTGCTTCAGCAGCAGAGAAGTTAACCATCTCAGCGATGTCAGCACCAGCAACGAAAGATTTGAATTCGTTACCTTTCTTATCAGCACCACCGGTTAAGATAACGACTTTGATATCGTCTCTTCCTTCGATTTCGGTAAGAACAGTGTTCAGTTCATCCAATGTTTCGGAATTCAATGCGTTTAATGCTGCAGGTCTAGTAATAGTAAGAACTGCAATTTCGTTTTCAACTGTTAAAGTTAAGTTGTTCATGAAATAGGACCCTCCTGATTGATAAATTATTAACAATGTTTCAATACTTATAATGGTATAACTTTTGGGAGGATTTGTCAATAAAAACTGGTATTTTACAGGGATTGTGCTACAATAGGAAAAGACTTGTCATGTGATTACGCAATGGTTTTTGTGAGGAAGCGGATTTTGGGAATTTTAAGCAGCTTTTCTATAGCCTTTTTAGAAACCAGAATGCCAAAATTCTACAAAAGTGCTTTTTCTCTTGGGATAATGCCTGTTTTTCCAATGTTTGACAGTATGCCTTCTAGGGTTCGCCTGAATACGGATATCATTTAGGTGCCTTGCTAGCAGCTCTTGGCATTTCTTTTGTCAACTGGCAATCCTGGCACATGGATGTGCCAGGAAGGCGCATTGGAGCACGGATGTGACTATGCGCCGGTTGCCGGAAAAACAGCTTTATAAGCAGAAATGCCTAGAGCTGCTTAAAGGTGCCTTAGATATCCGTAACAGACGGACCCTAGAAGGCATCCGGTCAAAGCAGGCGGCAAAACAGACAACAATAAGAAAAAAGCACTTTTAAGAATTGTATACATTCTGCTTTCAACAAAAAATCTTATAGAAAAGCTGCTTAAAATTCGAAAACCACTGCTTCTAAAAAATAATTGCGTAATTACATGACAGGACTTGTACAAAGAGAGGTCAATGAAAATGAAAGATACAAAATCATACTTATCAAAAATCGTACAGGATATGCCGGATTCCGGAATCAAGGATTTCTTTGATGTGGCAAATACCATGGAAGGCGCACTTTCACTGGGTGTAGGCGAACCGGATTTCCCGACACCGGAGCATGTAAGAGAGGCAGCGATTGCTTCTATAAAAAAGGGGGATACCAAATACACCGATAACCGCGGAACGGTAGAGCTGCGTGCAGCGGCAGCGGATTATCTGACAAAATTTGATTTGCATTATGATAAACAGGACGAAATACTGATTACTATGGGAGCCAGCGAAGGAATTGATTTAGCTCTTCGGACACTGGTGAATCCGGGGGAGGAAGTCTTAGTGGCAGAACCTTCCTACGTTTCCTATATTCCATGTATTGAATTATGTGGCGGTGTTCCGGTATCATTAAAATTAAGAGCGGAGAATAAATTCCGTCTGACCAGAGAACAGTTAGAGGAAAAGATAACGGAGAAATCCAAAGTCTTACTGATTTCCTATCCGAACAATCCGACTGGAGCCATTATGGAAAAGGAAGATTTAGAGGCAATCGCAGAAGTGGTAAAGGAACATGATTTGTTCGTGATTACCGATGAAATCTATGCAGAATTAACCTATGGAAAGAAACATGTTTCCATCGCATCCCTTCCGGGCATGTATGAGCGCTGTGTTGTATTAAACGGATTTTCCAAAGCATTTGCCATGACCGGATGGCGTATGGGAATTGCAGCAGGACCAAAGGATGTTATTTTCCATATGAATAAAATACATCAGTTTACAACTATGTCAGCAGGAACCACCAGCCAGTATGCGGCATTGGAAGCATTGACCAGTCCGGTGAGAGATGAAGAGATTGCAGTCATGCGGGAAGAGTATGATGCCAGAAGAACACTGATGGTAGAGGGATTCCGTAAGATGGGATTATCCGTAGCAGAACCGGAAGGCGCATTCTATGTATTTCCGGACATTCGAAAAACAGGACTTACCAGTGAAAAATTCTGTAACCGCCTGTTGCAGGAACAGAAGGTAGCCGTTATCCCGGGAAATGCCTTCGGTACATGCGGAGAAGGCTTTGTACGATGCTCCTATGCATATTCGCAGGAGGTCATTCGTGCCTGTCTGGAGAAAATTGCTGAATTCGTAGCGCAGTTCTAATAATTGGAAAATTATTATGTGATGCATTTGATTTACGTGAGTAGATGGTATTGTTGATAAGATACCCGGACTGCCGGAATATTAGCAATAACCACGAAATAGAATTAGAAAGAGGAACCATGAGAGAACCATTTGACCTGACAACCCTGATAGAACCATTATTAAATTGGTTTAAAGACCATGCCAGAGTGTTACCCTGGCGCAATGAGCCGACCCCATATCGGGTGTGGGTGTCTGAAATTATGCTGCAGCAGACCAGAGTGGAAGCGGTAAAACCATATTTTGACCGGTTTTTAAAGGAGCTGCCGGATGTGGCAGCGCTTTCAGACTGCCCGGAGGAGAAGCTTTTGAAACTCTGGGAAGGACTTGGATACTACAACCGGGTGAGAAATATGCAGATTGCAGCACAGACGGTCATGGAGAATTATCATGGAGAGCTTCCGGCAGATTATGAGGCATTGACAAAGTTGAAAGGAATTGGTCATTATACGGCAGGAGCCATCGCATCTATCGCATTTGGCATTCCGGTACCGGCGGTGGATGGAAATGTGCTCCGTGTCATATCCCGGGTAACAGAGGATGATGCGGATATCATGAAAGCATCTGTGCGGACGGCAATGGAGAAGGACTTATTGGAAATTATGCCGGAAAACAGGGCGGGAGCTTTTAACCAGGCACTGATGGAGCTTGGTGCAACGGTATGTCTGCCGAATGGGGCACCTTTATGTGAAGCATGTCCTTGGAAAGAAGTCTGCCGGGCACAAAAGAGCGGACGCTGGAGAGAACTTCCGGTAAAGAGCAAGGCGAAGGCAAGAAGGATAGAGGACAGAACAGTTCTTGTTATAAAGGCAGAGGATAAGGTCCTTTTGCATAAACGGGCCAACAAGGGACTTTTAGCTGGACTCTATGAATTTCCAAATGTGGAAGGGCATCTTAAGGAAGAGGAAGTTATTACCTATCTTAAGAAAATGGGGTTGTCACCGATTCGTTTGAAAAAATTAGAAGACAGCAGGCATATTTTTTCCCATATTGAATGGCATATGACAGGATATGCAGTGCAGATTGATGAGACAGAGCAGGAGTATCAGAATATGCTCTTTGTGGATGTGAAAGAAACGGAAGAACAGTATCCGATTCCGGCAGCATTTTCCAGATACACAGGATATATGAACATTCGTCTTGGAAATGACAGATATAAGGAAGAATAGCAGAAAAGCCATAGAAAAAAGAGGGAGCCGGTGATTATCACCGGCCTTTCATATGAAAAAGATTTTTTATGGTAAGTGTTAAAAACACTATTTTTTGGGAGGAACCTTGCATCAGATGCAAGGTCTATGAAAAAATAAAATTATCGCTTTTTTCTTTCTCAGCTTAGTTATAGTATAAAAGCAGAATGTGAAAACAATGTGCCCGGATTGTTAGAAGGCTGTAAATAAAATATGAATAAATTGTAAACGAAGTGCCTTAAAGAAATCCTAAGAAAAAATGAATTGGAAAACAAATGACAAATGTGTATAATTGAATGAGGATTACCAAGGGGGAAGGAGAACAGAAATGTACGACAGCATTGTAATCGGAGCCGGAATCGCCGGCAGTGTGGCAGCAAGAAAGCTGGCAGAAGAAGGAAAGCAGAAGGTTCTTTTATTGGAACGGAGAAATCATATTGCAGGAAACTGTTATGACAGACCGGATGACCATGGAATTGTAATACATGAATATGGTCCACATATTTTTCATACAAATAAGGAAGAAGTATATCAGTATCTGTCAAGATTTACAGACTGGTATTTCTTTGGCCATGAGGTAGTAGCAAATGTGCATGGGACACTGATTCCGGTACCATTTAACCTGAATACTTTACATATGGTTTATGGGAAAGAGCAGGCAGACCGGTTAGAGCAGAAGCTGATTGCCGCATACGGAGAGGAAAGCCGGGTTCCAATTATGAAATTACGGGAAAATGAAGATGCAGATATCCGGAAGATTGCGGATTATGTATACGAAAATGTTTTCCTTTATTATACGATGAAGCAGTGGGGACAGAAACCAGAGGAGATAAGCCCGGAGGTAACAGGACGTGTGCCGGTGCTGATTTCTTATGATAACAGATATTTCCAGGATAAATATCAGGGTATGCCAAAGGACGGTTATACTGCAATGTTCGAAAAGATGTTAGACCATCCGGACATTGAGGTGAGAACTGGTGTAGATGCCGGAGAGGTACTGAAATTTACAGAGGACGGCATTTATTTTGATGGAAAGAAATTCGAAGGAAATGTCATTTATACCGGAGCACTGGATGAGTTGTTTGCATGCTGTTATGGAAGACTGCCATATCGTTCACTCCGCTTTGATTTTGAATATTATGACAAACCGGATTATCAGGGACACAGTGTTGTAAATTATACGGTAAGCGAGGATTATACCAGAATTACGGAGTTTAAGTATCTGACCGGGCAGCAGGCAGATGGAACCACGATTGTAAAGGAATATCCATTTGCATACAGTGGAGCAGAAGGAGAGATTCCTTATTATGCCATTTTAAATGAAGAAAATCAGTCATTATATGAAAAATATAAAGCACTGACCGGAAAATATCCGAACATGCATCTTTTGGGAAGACTGGCAGAATACAAATATTATAATATTGATGCCATGACAGAGAAAGCATTAGAACTTACCAAAGAACTTTTAAAATAAAATGTTTCGAAAAACGATTGGAGAAAAAGAATGAAATTATTATCAGTAACCATTCCATGTTACAATTCACAGGATTATATGGAACATTGTATTGAAACACTGCTAACAGGTGGAGAGGATGTGGAGATTTTAATCGTAGATGACGGCTCAAAGGATGCAACAGCAGAGATTGCTGACCGTTATCAGAAGAAATATCCTACTATTATTAAGGCAATCCATCAGGAAAATGGTGGACACGGTGCAGCTGTAAATACCGGTATTGCCAATGCAACCGGACTGTATTTTAAAGTGGTAGACAGTGATGACTGGGTAGATGAAGAGAGCTATCACAAGATTCTTGCTAAATTACGGGAACTTGTGGGCGGAAGTACTACTCTTGATATGTTTATCAGCAATTTCGTATATGAGAAGCAGGGCGCAGACCATAAAAAAGTAATGAAATATACCAGAATGTTCCCGGAAAATGAAGTCTTTACATGGTCTGATGTAAGGCATATCAGCAAGGGGCATTATATTCTGATGCATTCTGTTATTTACCGTACCCAGTTATTAAAGGATTGCGGACTTGAACTGCCAAGACACACCTTCTATGTGGATAATCTTTTTGTATACAATCCGTTGCCATATGTAAAGACCATGTATTATATGAATGTGGATTTCTATCGTTATTTTATCGGAAGGGAAGACCAGTCTGTCAATGAAAAGGTTATGATTGGAAGAATTGATCAGCAGATTAAGGTAAATAAACTGATGATAGAAGAAGTGAATTTGTGGAAAATTGCAAACCCCAAATTAAGAAAATATATGTTTAATTACCTTGAAATTATTACTGTAGTATCAACAGTACTTTGCCTGCGTTCCGAGACAGAAGAAAATCTCATGAAGAAACGGGAACTTTGGTCTTATATCAAAGGTTATGACCTTCGTCTTTTCCATCATTTAAGAAGGGGAATTTTAGGACAGTCCATGAATCTCCCGGGTAAGGGTGGAAGAAAGATTTCTGTTGCAGCTTATAAGCTGACCCAGAAGATTGTGGGATTCAACTAAGCTGAAAAAAATGTGAATAAACGAGTGTATGCTGTAGAAAAGAAAAACAACAGAGGGCATTATTACTTATATAAAGAAACCACCTTATGCCGGGAAAACGGTAAAGGAGGTTTCTTTTTTTACGCGAGTAGCGAGAAAAATCTGAGTAGAAAAGAAGGAGCCAAGCTTGCTTGAGCGAACTTCTTTTCTACTCAGATTTGGCGAGCACCGCGATAACTCGAGAAACTCGCAAAGCGTGTTTCTCGTAGTTGCGAGTTACATATGTTCTTTATTTAAGAGAGCAGTTTTCATTTCATATAATTTGTCGGATAAATCAACGTAGATTTCCTGTGGATTTACGAAACGTTTTGTCTCATCCCAGATGGTATCTTTTTCTCTGGTGCAGTAACGCTGAATATCCATAACACTTGGAGATTCGTAAACACATTCGCCCTTCTGGAAAACCGGAACAAGAAGTTCACGCAGTGTATAGCTTCCACCAGGAAGAGTTGTTTTCTTCCATGGGGCGTTCGGGTCAAAGAGCTTCATGTCCTTGGATTCATCAAAGACTTCGCCCACCAGACAGATAAGGTCAGCCTTAATCTTACCGGTTTCTTTATCATAAATACGATAAACATTTTTATTGCCAGGATTTGTAACTTTTTCCACATTTTCGGAAAGCTTAATCTTTGGAATGAATTCACCAGCTTCATTCTGGATAGCAGCCAGCTTGTATACACCACCGAAAGCAGGATTGTCTTTGGAAGTAATTAAGTTGGTTCCAACACCCCAGGAAGTAATGGTAGCCCCCTGAATCTTTAAGCTTTCAATCAGATACTCATCCAAATCATTGGAAGCGGAGATAACTGCGTCCGGGAATCCGGCATCATCTAACATTTTGCGGACTTTCTTGGAAAGATAAGCAAGGTCGCCACTGTCCATACGGATTCCGTAGTAGGTAAGCGGAATGCCGGCATCTCTCATTTCTTTAAATACCTTGATGGCATTTGGCATACCGGATTTTAAAGTATCATAGGTATCGACAAGAAGGATGCAGGCAGATGGATAAAGCTTTGCATATTTCTTAAAGGCGGTATATTCATCCGGAAAACTCATAATCCAGCTATGGGCGTGGGTCCCAAGTACCGGGACGTCAAACATCTGACCGGCAAGGACGTTGGAAGTACCTTTACAGCCGCCGATAACAGCAGCTCTGGCGCCGTAGGTTCCGGAATCAGGACCCTGGGCGCGTCTTAAACCAAATTCCATGACGCCATCACCCTGGGCAGCGTAGCATACGCGGGCAGCCTTGGTGGCAATCAGGCTCTGGTGGTTGATGATATTTAAGACTGCAGTTTCGATTAACTGGGCTTCCATAATCGGAGCAACCACTTTTACAAGAGGCTCTCTTGGAAAAATCAGAGTTCCTTCCGGAATTGCATAGATATCACCGGAGAATTTAAAGTTACTTAAATAAGTTAAAAAGTCTTCATCAAAGATGGATAAACTTCTTAAATAGGAAATATCCTCTTCGTCAAAATGAAGATTCTTGATATAGTCAATCATCTGGTCTAATCCCGCGCAGACTGCATAACCGCCATCACATGGATTGGTGCGGTAAAAAGCGTCAAAAACAGCCACATCACGGTTGCCGGTTTTAAAGTATCCCTGCATCATTGTCATCTCATAAAGATCAGTCAACAATGTCAAATTTAATGTACTCATATGTGATATTCCTTTCTTTTACATCTGTAAATACAGGTGTCTTGTCAGATGAATTATAGACTTTTACTTACAAAAAAGCAAGTAATGAGTATAAATATGCTTCATTATAACCATTTTTTCCGGATTTGCAAAGTTTATGATAAAATATATGAGAAAAAGTTTATAAAAATTTTATGATTTCACTTATTTTTCTTGTAATGGAGGTAGGCATTTGCTACAATAAATGGGAGAAAATATTTTATACTAATGGAGGATGTATTATAATGAGTGAAGAAAATTTCAACACTGAAAATGGAACGAATGAGCAGACATATAGCCAGCCACAGCAGACGTATAGCCAGCCACAGCAGACATATAGTCAGCCACAGCAGACATATAGCCAGCCACAGCAGGCATATGAACAGCCACAGCAGGCATATGAACAGCCACAGCAGAATTATGACCAGCAGGCTTATAACCAGAATCAGCAGTATGCACAGCAGAACTATGGTTATGACCAGTCCCAGCAGGGATATGGAACTTATCAGCAGCCACAGCAGCAGGCATATGGAAGCTTCGACCAGACACAGTATGGTTACAACCAGCCGGCTTCATCCGGAAAAGGAATGGCAATTGCATCCATGGTACTGGGAATTATATCCATCCCGGCAATCTGTTTCTGGATTGTAGGACTTCCTTGTGCAATTGTAGGATTAATCCTTGGTATTCTTTATAATAAGAAAAACGAGCATTCACCAATGGCAACAGCAGGTATTGTCTGCAGTATTATTACCATTGCACTTCTGGTGCTGGTACTTATCCTGTGCATCGTTGGTGCAGTATCATTAAGTTCTTTGGAATATAGCTACTATTATTAAAAAGGAATTGGTGAAGCAGAATGTATCCAGATAACAGGAATCCATATCCGTTGAATCAAAATCAGAATCCGCAGTATGGGAATCCATACCCGTTGAATCAAAATCAGAATCCGCAGTATGGGAATCCATACCCGCCGAATCAGAACCAGAATCCGCAGTATGGGAATCCGTACCCGCCGAATTACAATCAGCGTCCGGCAGATAACCGGAAAGAGGAGCCGGGAAAAGGTTTCGCAGTTGCATCCATGGTGTTGGGGCTGATTTCACTGGTATTATTTTGCACCGGAATCAATATTATAACTGCAATTCTGGCAATTGTTTTTGGAATTATACATCTGGTGAAACAAAAACAGAACCATGGAATGGCAGTTGCAGGTATTGTAACAGCTGTAGTTGGTATACTTGCATTTGTAACGTACTGGCTTTTGATTATTCATGCAGCAGGCAGAACCAGTGGGCCGGATGAATTCCTAAGACGTTATGAATATCAGTTTGATGGTGAAATGAAAGCACCGGATGACTATCAGGATTTAGAGGATTATCTGCAGCATAATTTTGAGAATTTTTAAGAAGAACATAAGAAGCATTGAATGGAGAATCAAATCTGTTCAGTGCTTTTTGCTTCCTTTATCTGGAAATACCGGAAAGTAAAAGGAAAGCACTAACCGTTGAAAAAATAGTGCTTGACGCACAGATACACAAGTGTAATAATACAATAGTACAATCAAGACGATAACTGAAAGGAGAAGTTATGGAGGAGATTATGAAGGTAAAGGGTCTCAATAAGACCTTTACATTATCCCAGAAACAACAAAAGATTGAGAAAACCAATGAAAAGAAGCGAATTGCAGTGCATGATTTATCATTTACTTCTTATCGGGGAGAGGTGTTTGGACTGCTTGGACCAAACGGAGCCGGAAAGACAACCACACTTCGTATGCTGGCAACACTGATTAAACCGGATTCCGGAGATGCTGTTTTAGATGGCAGCAGTATTGTTAATGCACCGGAAGAAGTCCGCAGTAAGATCGGCTTTCTGACCAGTGAACTGAAATTAGAGGGCTTTTTTACACCAAATTATTTATATAATTTCTTTTCGGATTTATACGGAGTAGAGCCGGCTGTCAGGGATGAAAGAAAGAAGAGACTTTTTGACCGCTTCGGCATCACACAGTTTGCAGAAGTGAAAGTAAAGGATATGTCAACCGGTATGAAACAGAAGGTTTCTTTGGTTATTTCCTTAGTCCATGACCCGGAAATCATTATCTTTGATGAACCGACCAACGGACTTGATGTTCTGACAGCCAAAGTAGTAACGGATTTCCTGTTAGAGCTTAAGAAAGAAGGAAAGAGCATTATCGTTTCTACCCACATTTTCAGCCTGATTGAGAAAATCTGTGACAGAGTCGGAATTATCATCAAGGGAGAAATGATTATCTGCGATACATTAGAGGCAGTGAAAAATGGCAAATCATTAGAAGACAGATTCTTTGAAATCTATGAAGAAACGGTAGGTGAAGCAGAATGAGAAACAATCTTATGACAATTATAAAGAAAGAACTTGCCCGTTTCTTCGGGGATAAGAGAATGGTATTTACTACGATTTTGATGCCGGGCTTACTGATTTATATCATGTACAGCTTCATGGGCAGCGGACTGACCTCCAGATTTGAAGCAGATGAGGATTATACCTATCGTATTTATGCAGAAAATATGCCATCCACGGTTTCAGCCATGATAAAAGGCAGTGATATCAATGTGGAATATTTAGACCGGGATGGTGTCAGCGAAGAGGATATGAAGCAGGCGGTAACCGATAAAGATGCGGAAATGCTGATGGTATTTCCGGAAAATTTTGAATCAGATGTACTGGCATATGACAGCATGACTGCTACCACACCGGCTCCGCAGGTAGCCTTATATTATAATTCCGCAGATACCGAATCCACGGCATGTTATCAGATTATGGCTTCTGTATTAGATGGATATGAAGCTTCTATGGCAAATAAGTTCGATGTCAACAGCGGTGACGAAGAATATGACCTTGCCAGCAAGGAAGACAGCACCGGACAGATTTTCTCCATGATGCTTCCAATGCTGCTTATGATATTCCTTTTCTCAGGATGTATGGCAATTGCACCGGAATCCATAGCAGGGGAAAAGGAGAGAGGAACTATTGCTACCTTATTGGTAACACCGATGAAACGTGGACAGCTTGCCATGGGAAAAATCATCAGCCTTGGTATTATCGGACTTTTAAGTGGAATTTCCAGTTTTGTGGGTACCATGTTATCCCTTCCAAAATTAATGGGAACAGAATCCAATGCAATGGATGCCAGCGTATACAGCGTCACCGATTATATCCTTTTATTGCTGGTGATTCTTACCACAGTATTGGTACTGGTTGGAGCATTAGCTGTAATTTCAGCATTTGCAAAGACGGTAAAGGAAGCCGGTTCTATGATTATGCCGCTGATGGTTGTGGTAATGGTAATTTCCGTTACATCTATGCTTGGAAGCGGAGCACCGAAGGAATTTTACTGGTATCTGATTCCTTTCTATAACAGTGTGCAGGGCATGACCGGAATTTTTGATTTCTCCTACAGCGGAATCAATATTGTGGCATGTCTTGTCAGCAACCTTATTTATACCGGTATTTTATCAATGGTACTGGCGAAAATGTTTGGCAGTGAGAAAATTATGTATTCCTAGAAAAAAATACTAGACAAATAGCTTTTATAGGACTAAAATAATGAAAAAACATAGAACAATAGAAAGCTATAACACCAGGTTATAACATCTATTTGCGACAAATGAATGGAGGATGTTATTATGGAAAAGAAGGACTTAGACTGGTCTAATCTTGGATTCGGTTATGTAAAGACCGATAAGAGATATGTATCAAATTTCAAAAACGGAGCATGGGATGAGGGAGCTTTAACCGATGATGCAGATATTGTATTGAATGAATGCGCGGGTGTATTCCAGTATGCACAGACCGTATTTGAAGGATTGAAAGCATATACAACAGAGGATGGACATATCGTTACTTTCCGACCTGACTTAAATGCAAGCCGTCTTGCAGATTCAGCACGCAGACTGGAAATGCCGGTATTCCCGGAAGAGCGTTTTGTAGATGCAGTACAGAAGGTAGTAGAAGCAAATGCAGCATATGTTCCACCATATGGTTCCGGTGCAACACTTTACATCAGACCATACATGATGGGAACAAATCCTGTAATCGGTGTAAAACCAGCGGATGAATATCAGTTCCGTATGTTCTGTACACCGGTAGGACCATATTTCAAGGGTGGCGCAAAGCCAATTACCATCCGTGTCAGTGACTATGACCGTGCAGCACCTTGCGGAACCGGTAATATCAAAGCTGGTCTGAATTACGCAATGAGTCTTCATGCAATCGTAACTGCACATGCAGACGGATTTGATGAGAATATGTACTTAGACCCTAAGACAAGAACTAAGGTAGAAGAGACAGGTGGAGCAAACTTCATCTTCGTTACCAAGGATAATAAACTGGTTACACCGAAGTCAGATTCTATACTGCCATCCATTACACGTCGTTCACTGGTATATGTTGCAGAACATTATCTTGGAATGAAAGTAGAACACAGAGAAGTATACTTCGATGAAGTAAAAGACTTCGCAGAGGCAGGACTTTGCGGAACAGCAGCAGTTATTTCTCCAATCGGAAAGATTGTTGACCACGGCAAAGAAATCTTAATTCCAAGTGGAATGGAAGAAATGGGACCTGTAACAAAGAAACTTTATGATACTCTGACCGGAATCCAGATGGGACGTATTGAAGCTCCGGAAGGATGGATTAAGAGAATCCTGTAAGAAACACGCATTGCGGGTTTCCAACATAAACGAGAGGCGGTATCCGGAAGGATGCCGCCTCGTTTTGTGTTGTTCAGTATTTGTAAGAAGCTGCCAGAAATCTGTAAGAAGCTCCCGGTGGCAGCATCTGTAGATATAGAAAATTTGAAAATAGGAATTGACATTTAAAAATACAGGTTCTATACTTATTAAGAATATGAAAAGACGATGACGAAGAGAGTAGTTTTCCATGGAAAGTCAAAGAGAGCCGGGGCAGGTGGAAACCGGCATGAGTAAATGGAAAATGAAAATCACTTCCAAGTTGCAGTTCGAACAGGCAAAGATGCGTTAGTAGAAACTGACGGATTTCCCCCGTTACGGGAACGTATATGCGAAGCTGTAAGCTTCAAGTATGTTGTAACAAGGTGGTTAGAAACGGCAGGCGCACGTCCTTATTACAGGACGGCGTCTTTTTTACTTTACAGGAAATTGCTTTCCTGTAAAGTAAAAAACGCTCCGCAAGGATGCACACTGCGGCGTATAAGGTAGATGTCGCAAGCGACCGCCGCAGGCACGAGAATGTGCCAAGGCACATTCCTTTTTACGCAGGTAGCGAGAAACTGAAATTTTAAGGAGGACTAACATGTACGAAAAAGTTTCCCCAAATCTGAATTTTGTGGACAGAGAAAAGCAGACTGTAAAATTCTGGAAAGACAATGATATTTTTAAGAAAAGTATGGAGAACCGGAAAGAAGGCGAGACCTATACTTTCTATGATGGACCGCCAACTGCAAATGGTAAGCCACATATCGGTCACGTATTAACCCGTGTTATCAAGGACATGATTCCAAGATACCAGACCATGAAGGGCAAATATGTCCCACGTAAAGCCGGATGGGATACCCATGGACTTCCGGTAGAGCTGGAAGTAGAAAAGCTTTTAGGCTTAAACGGAAAAGAGCAGATTGAAGAATATGGTATGGAGCCATTCATCAAGAAATGTAAAGAATCCGTATGGAAATACAAAGGAATGTGGGAAGATTTTTCAGGAACCGTTGGATTCTGGGCTGATATGGAAAACCCATATGTAACCTATGATGATAATTTCATTGAATCTGAGTGGTGGGCTCTTAAGAAAATCTGGGATAAGAAGCTGTTATACAAAGGTTTCAAGATTGTTCCTTACTGCCCGAGATGTGGAACTCCGCTTTCTTCCCAGGAAGTAGCACAGGGATATAAGACGGTAAAAGAACGTTCTGCAATCGTAAGATTCAAAGTAATCGGAGAAGATGCATATTTCCTGGCATGGACCACAACTCCATGGACACTACCATCTAACGTTGCACTTTGTGTAAATCCGGACGAGACTTACTGTAAAGTAAAAGCTGCTGACGGATATACTTATTATATGGCAGAAGCACTGTTAGATAAGGTACTTGGCAAATTTGCGGATGAAGAAAATGGCGTAAAAGCATATGAAGTATTGGATACTTTCCCAGGAAAGTCATTAGAGTACAAGGAATATGAGCCATTATTTGACTGCGCAAAGGAAATCTGTGAGAAACAGCATAAGAAAGGCTACTATGTAACCTGTGATACTTATGTAACCATGACAGATGGTACCGGTATCGTTCACATCGCACCTGCATTTGGTGAAGACGATGCCCAGGTTGGACGTAGATACGGACTTCCATTTGTCCAGCTGGTAGACGGAAAAGGAGAACTTACCAAAGAGACTCCATATGCCGGTGTATTTGTAAAGAAAGCAGACCCAATGGTATTAAAAGACCTGGAAGAAAAAGGACTACTTTTTGATGCACCAAAATTTGAACATGAATATCCACACTGCTGGCGTTGTGATACTCCTCTGATTTACTATGCAAGAGAATCCTGGTTCATTAAGATGACCGCAGTAAAAGAGGATTTGATCCGCAATAACAATACCGTAAACTGGATTCCGGAATCTATCGGAAAAGGACGTTTCGGTGACTGGCTTGAAAATATTCAGGACTGGGGTATTTCCCGTAACCGTTACTGGGGAACTCCGCTTCCTGTATGGGAGTGTTCCTGTGGACATCAGGAGTGTATCGGAAGCCGTGCAGAATTAGCAGAGCGCAGTGGTAACCCGGATGATGCCAAAGTAGAATTACATCGTCCATACATTGATGCAGTAACCTTCAAGTGCCCGGATTGTGGCGGCGAAATGCATCGTGTACCGGAAGTAATTGACTGCTGGTTTGACTCAGGAGCAATGCCATTTGCACAGCATCATTATCCATTTGAAAATGAAGACCTCTTTAAACAGCAGTTCCCTGCACAGTTTATTTCCGAGGCAGTAGACCAGACCCGTGGATGGTTCTATTCCCTGATGGCAGAGTCTACCTTATTATTTAATAAAGCACCATATGAAAATGTTATCGTATTGGGACATGTACAGGATGAAAATGGACAGAAGATGAGTAAGTCCAAAGGAAATGCCGTTGACCCGTTTGATGCATTAGAGACTTACGGAGCAGATGCAATCCGCTGGTATTTCTACATCAACTCCGCACCATGGCTGCCAAACCGTTTCCATGGAAAGGCAGTACAGGAAGGACAGCGTAAATTCCTTGGAACACTTTGGAATACTTATGCATTCTTCGTGTTGTATGCAAATATTGATGAATTTGATGCAACCAAATATACACTGGATTATGAGAAACTTTCCGTTATGGATAAATGGCTTCTCTCCAAACTCAATACACTGATTAAGACTGTAGATAATAATTTGGGTAATTATCGTATTCCGGAAGCTGCAAGAGCACTGGATGAATTTGTAGATGAGATGAGTAACTGGTATGTAAGACGTTGTCGTGAGCGTTTCTGGGCAAAGGGCATGGAGCAGGATAAAATCAATGCATATATGACTCTTTATACTGCACTGGTAACTGTATGCAAGGTAGCAGCGCCGATGATTCCTTTCATGACAGAAGAAATTTACCAGAACCTGGTATGCAGCATCGACAAGAGTGCGCCGGAAAGCATCCATCTTTGCGACTATCCGGTGGCAAACGAGAGCTGGATAGACAGTGAATTAGAGAAAAATATGGACGAAGTATTGAAAATCGTTGTTATGGGCCGTGCCTGCAGAAATACTGCAAACATCAAGAACCGTCAGCCGATTGGAAATATGTTTGTAAAAGCACCATTTGAATTATCCGAATACTTTACAGAGATTATCGAAGATGAGCTGAATGTAAAGAAAGTGACATTTACAGAGGATGTCAGTGCATATACTAGCTATACCTTCAAACCACAGCTTCGTACCGTTGGACCGAAATTCGGTAAATATTTAGGTCAGATTCAGAAAGCACTTGCAGAATTAGACGGCAACAAGGCAATGGCTGAGCTTAAGAGCACAGGTGCACTGAAACTTGACAGTATAAGCGACGAAGTTGTATTATATGAAGAGGATTTACTTATCACCATGACACAGCAGGAAGGTTACATGACAGAAGGTGATAATGAAGTGACCGTAGTTCTTGATACGAACCTTACTCCAGAACTTTTAGAGGAAGGAATGGTAAGAGAATTAATCAGCAAAATCCAGACAATGCGTAAGGAAGCAGGATTTGAAGTAATGGATAAAATTACTGTTTCTTATAAGGCAGATCAGAAAGTAAAAGACATCTTCGCAAAATATGGGGAAGAAATTGCAAAAGAAGTTCTGGCTGAGAGTGTTGTGGCTGATACGGTGAGCGGATATCAGAAAGAATGGAACATTAATGGTGAAACGGTTGTGCTTGGCGTGGAAAAGAAATAAGCAGAATAAAGATAAGGGAGTGGAGCCGACAGGGGCTTGCTCCCTTTTTGCACAAAAAACACCGGAATCGAAACAAAAGGAGAACATTATGAAAAGCAAAATGTTTGAAAAGGAAACCTTCAAAAAAGAGGTGGTTGAGAACGTAAAATACCTCTATCGTAAGACAATGGATGAAGCAAGCGAGCAGGAAATTTTCCAGGCAGTATCCTACGTTGTAAAAGATGTAATCATTGACCAGTGGCTTGCAACCCAGCAGGAATTTGATAAAGCAGATCCAAAGATTGTATACTATATGTCCATGGAGTTCTTAATGGGCCGTGCATTAGGCAACAACCTGATTAACCTAACTGTGTACAATGAAGTGAAAGAAGCTTTAGAGGAAATGGGAATCAACTTAAATGCCATAGAGGATCAGGAGCCGGACCCGGCACTTGGAAATGGTGGACTGGGAAGACTTGCTGCCTGCTTTATGGAATCTTTGGCAACTCTGGGATATCCGGCATATGGTTGTGGAATCCGTTACCATTATGGAATGTTCCGTCAGAAAATAGAGAATGGTTATCAGGTAGAAGAGCCGGATAACTGGTTACAGAATGGATATCCATTTGAATTAAAACGTCCGGAATACAATTTCGAAGTAAAATTTGGTGGATATGTACGTGCAGAGGCACAGCCAGATGGAAGAACCAGATTCGTACAGGAAGGTTATCAGTCCGTAAAAGCAATTCCTTATGATATGCCAATCGTAGGTTATAACAATAATGTAGTAAATACATTGATGATCTGGGATGCAGAGCCAATGGAATGCTTCGAGCTGGATTCCTTTGATAAAGGTGATTATCATCGTGCAATCGAACAGCAAAACCTTGCAAAGAACTTAGTAGAAGTTCTCTATCCGAATGATAACCATATCGCAGGAAAAGAGCTTCGTTTAAAACAGCAGTACTTCTTTGTATCTGCCAGCTTACAGCGTGCGATTGCAAGATTTAAGAAGAATCATCCAGACATTCATATGCTTCCTGAAAAAGCAGTATTCCAGATGAATGATACCCATCCAACCGTAGCAGTTGCAGAGTTAATGCGTATCTTACTGGATGAAGAAGGCTTGGAGTGGGATGATGCATGGAATATTACAACAAAATGTTGTGCATATACCAACCATACCATCATGGCAGAAGCATTAGAGAAATGGCCAATCGAGATTTTCTCAAGACTGCTTCCTAGAATTTACCAGATTGTAGAAGAAATCAACCGTCGTTTTGTACTGGAAATCCAGCAGAAATATCCTGGAGACAACCACAAGGTTGAGAAGATGGCAATTATATATGATGGTCAGGTAAAAATGGCTCATCTGGCAATCTGTGCAGGATATTCTGTAAATGGTGTAGCGGCACTTCATACAGAAATCCTTAAGAAACAGGAATTAAAAGATTTTTACGAGATGTTCCCGGAGAAATTTAATAATAAGACCAATGGTATTACACAGCGTCGTTTCTTAATGCATGGTGATCCATTACTTGCAGACTGGGTAACCAAATATGTTGGAAAAGACTGGATTACAGACCTTTCCCGCATCAAGAGATTAGAGTTCTATGCAGATGATGAAAAGGTTCAGCAGGAATTCTTAAATATCAAATATCAGAACAAGCTGCGTCTTGCATCTTATATCGAAGAACACAACGGAATTGAAGTAAATCCTCGTTCTATCTTTGATGTACAGGTAAAACGTCTGCATGAGTACAAACGCCAGCTCTTAAATATTCTTCATGTAATGTATCTTTACAATGAATTAAAAGAGCATCCGGATATGGAATTCATTCCAAGAACTTTCATTTTCGGAGCAAAAGCAGCAGCAGGCTACCGCAATGCAAAACTTACCATCAAATTAATCAACTCTGTTGCAGATGTCATCAACAATGATAAGTCTATCAACGGAAAGATTAAGGTTGTATTTATCGAAGACTACAAGGTATCCAATGCAGAGATTATTTTTGCAGCAGCAGATGTCAGCGAGCAGATTTCTACTGCAAGTAAGGAAGCTTCCGGAACCGGTAATATGAAGTTCATGCTGAATGGAGCGCTTACTATCGGAACCATGGATGGTGCAAACGTTGAGATGGCAGAAGAAGTCGGCAAAGAAAACATGTTTATCTTCGGTATGAGCTCTGACGAAGTGATTGCTCATGAGCAGAAACGCGATTATGACCCAATGCAGATTTTCAACAATGATCAGGATGTCCGTAAAGTTCTGATGCAGTTAATCAACGGATTCTATTCACCAAATGATCCGGAATTGTTCCGTGACCTTTACAACTCACTGCTGAATACACAGTGCACACAGTACGCAGATACTTACTTTATTCTGGCAGACTTCCGTTCTTATGTGGAAGCACAGAAGAAGATTAATGCTGCATATGCAGATGAAAAAGAATGGGCTAGAAAAGCAATCTTAAATATTGCAGCTTCCGGCAAATTCTCATCTGACCGTACGATTCAGGAATATGTGGATGATATCTGGCACCTGAACAAAATCACTGTTACAGTAGATGACAAAGCAGAATAAAATTAAGAAATAAAAGCATAAGCATAAAAACAGAAAGAGGCAGCAGCCCGGCAGGGTTGTTGCCTCTTTCTGCTTTAAGACGTTAGGCATCCGTAAGAAGCACCGGTGACAGATTCTGTGAGGTTTAAGCTACTGGGAAAAATTTACTTGTATTCAAAGAACTTATTTGTTACAATCAACACAAAGCATATATTCTGATTTTCGAATGGCGAAAGCCAGTCTAAATTTCTAGTATCAATTCAATGAATTCTATGCTTTTAAATTCTAATTACAATTAATAAACGCATAGTGCATTGAAGAGGCGGAAGTTTAGGAAAATATGAGATATATGCAATCCTGCTTTTCACTGCATTATGGGAAAAGGAGGAAAAATGAGAACTTTAGAAGAACTGAATCTGGTGGATGACTTTCTGGTAAATAGCTTAACCAGTCACAAAATTTATGGGGAACAGTCAGCGAGGTATATTTTGGAATGCATTCTGCATCGACAGATAGGAAAGCTTACGGTAGTGCCGCAGCGTTTCTTTTGCGGAGAGAATACAGAAACCCACGGAATCCGGCTGGATGTATATCTGGATGAAGAGAATGGTGAAATCTTTGATATAGAACCGGACCAGAATGACGGAAAGAACGAGATGGCAGCATTGCCAAGAAGAGTCCGTTTCTATCATGCAAAAATTGACGCGGGAAATTTGCCATCGGGCGAAACCTATGGAAGTCTTCGGAATGTTGTTGTGATTTTCATTACAACTTATGACCCCTTTGGACTGAACCGCATGATGTATACCATTAAGAACCGTTGTGTAGAAGTGCCGGAATTAACGTATGAGGATGGTGCGCAGACCATATTTTTGTATACAAGAGGAAGTGAAGGAAATCCGCCGGAGGAATTAAAACAGCTACTGCATTACATGGAACATTCATCTGTAGAGAATGCTTCCACCGAAAACCTGAAAAAGTTACACCGGATGGTAACTGCAGTCAAACGGGATGGAGAGGTAGGTCTTGCATATATGAAGAGCTTTGAGAGAGAAGAAAGAATTCGCAAACAGGGCGAAGAGGAAGGCAGAAAAGAAGGCTTGGAAGAGGGCGAAATAGTAGGAAAAACGAAGGAAGTTATAAAGCTTGGACGCAGATTCGGAAAGTCAGAGAAGGAAATTATTTTATTGCTGCAGGAGGAACTGCATATAGATAAAGATAAGGCAACGGATTTTCTGGAAAAGTATGATAAGTAAGACGATTAGAAAGAATGTGAGAATTACAGCATGAGCAACAAATTGGCGAAGCATCAGAAACAAAAAGAACGATTAACCGGAAAGCAGAAGAAAGTTCTGTTCTGGAGTTGCTTTACTGCTTTAAGCATAGCTTTTGTGATGGTCTGGTTAAACGTATTCTTGACGTCGAATGCACTTGACCGGCAAATGGAAGAGATGGTACTAGGAGAAGATTATGATAGAGAAGATGTAGTGATAACGGATAAAAGGAGCGAAGATGCTTCGGCAGATAATGCCATATCTCAAAATTATTTCTTCTATTATCATGGTGGCAAAACGAATGAATATAATAAGCGGATGCAGGTGCCGGAAAGTGTGTATACAGAATATGAGGTGGGAGATACCATAACTGCATATACTACAGATCATATAAAATATTCTTATAATAAAGCGGGCATTCTTCCAGATAAAAAATTTAGGAACAATGAATTAATGAAAGTAGCCGGAGTGTTGCTGGGAGCTGCAATAGGTTTCCTGAGTTTGTGGGGCTTATTAAACAGAAAGATAAGTTAAAAACTATGATTTTAGGAGAAATTCAAAATGTTATATATTATGCGGCATGGAAAAACGGAATGACATGAGTAAATTAGAGTGGACGATAAAATTAATTATTATAGTGGTTGGTTCAGTCGTTGCAGCATATGGCATTACACTGGCATTGTATGCGGGATTTGGCGGTGCAACCCTTGCCGTATTATGGCAGGGAATTTCGAAAACATTTCATGTAAGTATCGGTACGGCGTCCATGATAGTAGCCATAGTTATGATTGTATTTGCGTTTTTCTATGACAGGTCACAGATACATATCGGCACGATACTTTACCAGATTGTGTATAGCTTTTGTGTAGATTTGTTTGCAAATGCACATGTGTACAGTATGCATATATGGGTAAATGCACTTATCATGTTATTGGGAATTGTGCTTTTTGCAATAGGAACTGGTTTTTATGCGGCAGCCTCCCTGGGGCGGGGTTCTTATGAGGCACTGACTTTTTCTCTTGCGGAAAAGAACAACTGGCAGGTAAAAATTGTACGAATGGTACTGGATGTCGTGATGGTTGTGACAGGCGTTATGCTGGGCGGAAAATTTGGCATATGCACCATAGTAACAATCCTCATTTCCGGACCGGTCATCCAGTTTACTGCGGCAAAAACGAAAAAGTTAATTTGCGTTGCTTGTGGCAACGACCGTTCTGATATCTAATAGTGGTATCAAAACAAAGGAGACACACAGGACTGTCCCACTGTGCATCTTATAATTCAAGAATAACTCCTTTGCCGGCATATGGAGAATACGAAGAATAAGAAACAGACAGAGTCGGAGAGGGCAGAAGCAACAATGGTTGATAATGGCGATGGAATCAAGAAGGCAGTTGTCAAATAGAAGTAGATACATATGAACAGGCTCAGGTATTGTCTGAGACACTTGAAAAGTGCAAATAATAGTTGGATTATGGGAGGATAGACATGGCAGCTACAATTATTTATTTGGTAATTTCATTATTGGTTTCACTTATTTTTATCATACTTGGAATTATGCAGTATAGGTCTGAAAAACCAGTATCAATAAATATGGGAGAGAAACCTCTTCGTAAAGAGGAACTGACAAATGTTACGGAATGGAACCATAGACATGGCAGAAATTTTATTATTTTGGGTTGTGTGCTATTTATTACACAAGCTGTTTTTGGATATTTTATTAAAAAGCTGGATGGCGTTGTGGTTCAGGTGGTTATTTATATGATAGTTCTATTTTCTGAAATCGCATGGGTTGAGTTTGAACATAATATGATGAAAAAGAAAATGATAAAAAAGCATTGAAATAACAACTTATAATTTGCAAAAAAATGAAGGTTCCTGAGGGGCTTTACCCCGATAACCGGGAATTGACCGAGCTCTTTGAGCGAGGGATACTTCTTGTCTGAAGGGCAAGAAGGTGGAACTGAGAAGAATTAAAACAATCGGAATTTGTGGAGAGATTTCTTGAACTTTCCTTATTTTACGGGCTTTCCAGCCCCTTAAATAGTGAAATGATATGTATTTTCCCTTATTTTTGACCTTATGCGGAATCAGCAAGGGAAATAAGGGAATTTTTTATTTAGTCGTTGCCTGCCACTTTATCAAGAAGTCTGGCGGAGTTCCGCTTTGCCTTTCTTGTAGAGTGGGCGTAGACATTCATTGTGGTACTGACATCAGAGTGCCCTAACAGTTCCTGCACATCTTTTGGGGCAGCTCCGTTTGAGAGGAGGTTGCTTGTGTAGGTGTGTCGCAACTGGTGGAAATGGAAATTCTCAAATCCGTCCAGCCTTTTTGCAACTGATCGGCAGGCAATGCTGAGTGTGCTTGGCAGTTCCAGACATCCGTCCGGTCTCAGGCAGACAAAGGAGATTTCCTTGTAATCTACCGGGATTTCTTCGGTTCCGTCCAGATGATAATATTCATAATACACTCTGTTTTTGTCCTGTGCTTCCTTGTAGAAATTGCGGTGGTAAAGTTCACCATACTGCATCCGGCTTTTAAGCTGTTTTTTTCTGGCGGTTTTCAGTATTTCAGTCAGAGTATCGCCAAAATCAACAATCCTTACTTTCTTTCGCTTGGTCGGTCCGATGATGTTTTTATGTTTTGTGCCATCATAGCGGATACTTCTTTTAATGGTCAGGCATTGTTCTTCAAGATTGATGTCCTGCCATGTCAATCCGCAAACTTCACCGATACGAAGTCCCGCATAGTATGCGATCTGGATTGGCAGGATTGCAGGTGGATTCTTTACTTTGAGGTATTCTATCAGTCTCTCATAATCTTCATGGGAAATAGGCTGTATGCCTTCTTCTACCTCATCATCTGAGAATAAATCCACATCCTCTGCCTGTTTTTTCAGCTTAATATACTGCATAGGATTAAAAGTAATCAACTGTTTTGGAAATACTGCAAACCGGAAAGCCTGTTGTAATACTGCTGAAAAGGAATGGATGTAATCTTTACTGTATCCTTTTCTCACTTTTCCATCTGGAAATTCCCCACCGAATGTAAGCAGATCGAGAAATGCCTGTAAATGTTCAGCAGTAACGGTTTTTAATTTGCGTTCTGCAATCGGATGTTTCTTGATACAACGGATTGCACCAAGATAATTTTCCACTGTACCATTGCTGAGTGTTCCGACTTTCAGTTCTTCTTCCGCCCACATATCAAGAAGTTCTCCTACAGTAAGATTATCTGTCTTTGCGACAAATTTCTTGCTTTCGTAATCATCCATTGCCTGACGGAGCAGTTTTTCCGTTTCACTTTTACTTTCTGTTCCAGCGTATTCTTTCTGAACCAGATTGCCGCTTGAATCTTCTACATAGAAGCGGTAGTACCATTTCTTTCCTTTTTTTCTTACAGATCCTTTTGCCATAATCGTGTGTCTCCTTTCGATATCAGACAATCGGAACTGATGAAATGCTTCTTGCGTGTAAGTATATCATAACTCCGGTTGTCGTTCTATACCGAATCGGAATCCTCATACAAAACTTCTGATAAAAGATTTTCAAGCCTTTGTTCTGCCATTTCCGGTTTCTTGGAATAAAGCCTTACGATATCTGCCATGTCGTTAAAGGCATTAACAGTGTGGGTGATCTCCCGGAGAAACATAATCTCGTTATATTCATCATTCGATTCAAACCCCATTACTTTTGCAATATCAGCTTCATTCGTGTTGCCCTTGTAATTCTTGCAGGCAAACTGGAATGATTCCAGAAACAGGTTATATTGCTTTAACATCAACAGCAGTAAATCTTTGGAAAAAGCATCTTCCTTTTTACTAAGGTCGAGAGGTAACTGTTTGAGAATATCGCCCATTGCATCACGAATCTGTAATTCTTTCTTATCCGTAATATCGGTTTCGTATTCATCGGT
>NZ_JAOQKI010000027.1:0-33819 GCF_025567465.1 Roseburia amylophila | reverse complement strand
GGAGTGACCTCCATAAGATGGATAAATCTTTTACAGAATGGGATTAGCCATCAACACGTTTTGTCCTATAACCCTAAATAAAAGAGTTATTGTATCACAGAATTTTAAACCGTGGTACAATAACTCTTTTTTTTGATTTACGCGAGTAGCGAGAAAAATCGCATGCTTGCATGCAGATTTGGCGAGCACCGCGATAACTCGAGAAACTCGCAAAGCGTGTTTCTCGTAGTTGTCAGATATTTCGCCAGACATCCGTAAGAAGCTGACTTTGACCGGTTTGTATCTGCCGGTGTTTTATCGATATTCACCCATATAGAACAATGCAATCGTTCCAGGACCGGAATGTGCACCGATGGTTGAACCGACATAATTGATTAAGAAACTGTCGATGCCAAAACGTTCTTTTACAAGATTTGCAACAAACTGTGCATCTTCTAAAGCATCACCATGGCTGATAAATACGATATCATTCTGGTCACGGTAGGAGCCCATCTGCTTTTCCATATTGTCAACCAGGGTAATCAGGGATTTTTTACGTCCACGAACCTTGGAAACCATAATAAGATGACCTTCATCATCTACATGAAGCACCGGCTTTAAGTTAATCATGGTACCAAGAACCGCAGCGGTTTTAGAAACACGTCCGCCTCTGTGAAGGTGGAACAAATCATCTACCGTAAAGTTATGTACCAGATGTAGTTTATTTTCCTCCAGCCATTTTACGGTTTCTTCTAAAGTGGCACCATTTTCTTTCATCTGGACAGCTTTGTGAACCAGAAGTCCCTCTCCCATGGAAGCACAGAGAGAGTCTACGACAACGACTTTATGTGGGAAATTATCTTCTTCCATTTCACTTGCAGCAATTTTTGTACTGGAGTAGCTGCCGCTGAGTCCGCTGGAAAAGGCAATATGAAGAATATCACAGTCATTTTCCGTGGCAATTTTTGTAAAGATTTCGCGGGCAGTTTCCGGGTTGACCTGAGAGGTGGTAGGCAGAGAGCCGGCGCGCATCTTTGCATAGAATTCTTTGACATCCATTGGATGTTCCCAGTCATAGGTTTTGCCGTCTATAGTATAAGTGAGTGACAGCATGCCAAGATTATGTTCTGCTACATAATCTGCCGGCAAATCTGCGGTAGTGTCGGTGGTAATAATAAATTTATTCATGTGTCCTCCTGTATTTCTTATATAAAATTGTGGCATAAAATCATGCCTTTTTTATTATAGCATAATGAAAAATGAAAATGTAAAATTTTTATAAAAATGAAAAAATATCTTTACAAAAAAAGAAAAAGCAGGTATGATTAGAGCCATCTTATTTATCTTTTTTTATCAGGGAGTTTCCTCCCAAATATTCCAAACAGTGAAACGAAATTCAGTATAGAAAGGGGTTTTCTTATTTGAAAGAAATTTTTGAACAGTATGGTGGGGTAATTATAACAGTAGTTGCGATTGCAGCATTAGCAGCACTTGTGACAGCAATTATGGGAAATGGAACCAGTGGTCCCGTTTATGATGCATTTAAGAACTTAATTGATAACTTTGGAAATAACATCGGAACACCATAGGAGGGGGATGACTTGGACAGACAGGAACTGGGTATCCGGATGGAGCCGGATTATTTTGGTCCCCTTTGGCGTTATGTCCGGAATGATAAGATTACAGATATTGACTATAACGGAAACCAGTTGTGGATTACAGATGTAGAAAATGAACGCTATCTGATTCGAAGCCATGGAATTACAGAGAAGTTTGTAGAGCAGTTTTCCCATCGGATTGCCAATGAAGTGAGCAAGCCTTTTAACAAGAAAAATAATTTGTTGGAGGCGGAGACCGACACGCTGCGTATCAGTATTGTACATGAATCTGTTGCCATATCCGGCAGGAGCATCTGCATCCGTAAATCAATGCCAATGCTGCGTATGCAGGTAAAAAAGATGGTGGAGGATGAGTATGTAGCTGTTCCGGTATTAGAATTGCTGACCAATTGTGTGGCTGCAAAAATGAATTTTGTCTTTTGTGGAGAACCGGGGGCGGGAAAGACAGAATGTGCAAAATTTTTCTCGCAGTTTATTCCGGCAGGAGAGCGTGTCATTACAATAGAGGATAATCCGGAATGGCATTACAGTCAGATTAATCCCGGAAAAGATTGTGTGGAACTGCGAATTAATCCGGATTTTGATTATACCAAAGCCATTAAGACATGTCTCAGACAGAATCCATCCTGGATTATGTTATCGGAGGCACGTTCTACGGAAGTAAAGTCTTTGCTGGAATGCTGGTCTACCGGAATCCGTGGATTTACCACTCTTCATACGGATGATGTGCGTAAAATTCCAGATCGTATTTTAAATATGATGGAGAGCCGTATGGATGCAGACCGCATGGAAAATGATGTATACAGCTATGTTGATGTTGGAATTCTGCTGCGGAAGAAAATGAGTGCAGAAGGAAAATTGTATCGTTATATAGACCAGGTCTGTTTCTTTGTAAGAGAAGAAGGAAGAAATGAAATACATATGCAGGTGGTGGATGGCAATCTTATGGTGAGAGAACTTCCCAAAGGGTTGATTGCGCGTATGAAGCGGCATGGAATTTCCGAGCCATTTGATAATCCGATGATACAACATCGTCTGGAAGGAGAAGAATATGAAAAAGAATGAGCGTTTCGTTGCCTATGGAGGCTGTTATGGATTATTGCTGCTGGCAGCATTTTTATTACAGCTTAAGTGGCAGGGATATATCTGCTGCAGTATTGTATTTGTTCTTGTTATGTGGCGTATGGATAAAGTGTTGAAGGAAGAAAAGAAGCAACAGACCCGTCTGCAGGAAGCAGAATTGTATATGGAGCAGATGCTGTATGCATTTTTGCAGAATCCGAAAATCTTATCTGCACTGGAGACAGTTTGTGCATTGTTTGAACCGGGAGCCATGCGAAAACAGATAGAAACTGCCATCTTTCATTTACGAAAAGAATATGACAGCAATATGAAAGAAGAGTTAGATGCGATTGGGCAGCAGTATGAGAATCGCAGAATGAAAGAGATGCATGCGTATTTTCTGATGGTAGAACAGTATGGCGGAGCATACGAGACAACGGTGGAATTGCTTTTAGAGGATTTGCAGAAGTGGATGGAACGGGTCAGACTGCATCAGCAGGACTGTAAGAAATATCGAAGAAATGTATTCTTAGCGGTGGGTTTATCCATTCTGGTATGCGCAATAACGAATCATTTGCTGCCAAAAGATATTGAATTATCGCAACTTTGGGTTTGCCAGATTGCATCAATTCTTTTTCTGTCCTTGGATATGCTGATTTGCTTCCGGGCAATGAAGCGTACCTGCTGCAACTGGTTGAAGGAAAGGGAATCTTATGGAGAAGGGGATGAAAAGAAATATCGTTATGTGCAGTTCCATAAAGGCGTGCGCAGTAATTTCTACCGGAAGTATCTGAGAAAGAAAATGGAAAAGGAATTTCCGCAGTGGTTAATGGACATTTCTTTATTGCTTCAGACTGAAAATGTGCAGGTGGCATTTTATCGTATCCGGCCGCAGACACCGGAGGTTCTAAGACCGGCAGTGGATGATATGCTGGAAGAACTTTCACAGAATCCGGAGAGTCTGGAACCATATCTTAATTTTTTAAAAGATTATGATTTACCGGATGTGCATTCTGCTATGCGGATGTTGTATGCATTATCCAACGGCGGATATGGAAACAGTGAAAAGCAGTTAAGTCAGATTTTAAAACGGAATCAGGAACTTTTAGATAAGGCAGAAAGAGAACAAAATCAGGATTCACTGGCTGGATTATATGCATTGTTTTTAGCCCCGGCATTGACTGGAGCAGGAAAAATGATGATTGATATGACGGCATTTCTGGTGGTATTTTTAGCAGGCGTACATAGATAGGGGATTAGATGGAACAGGTAATAAAAACATATCTTGGAATATTTCTGATGATGCTGCTGTCAACAGTTGGAATAGGTATTGTTGCAGCAGAAGCGCAGATTTGTCAGGCAAGAAATTTTAAATCGGATGTGGTAGTGGAACTGGAAAACAGCAATTATAACCGGGAAGTAATAAATGCCTGTATAAAGCAGGCTGATGAACTGGGCTATCAGCTGCAGGTTAATTTATATGAGGATTCCGGAGCTGTAACTGTATGTGAAAATGGAAATGTGCCGCCCGTGGAAAAGGAGGTAACCATGGCGGAGGTGATATTGCATTACGCATACCGGATGGGACCATTTCACAGTAAAACGGAGCATAGTATCCGGGGATTTGGAAGGTAGATTTATGAGAAAAATTATGGAGGATTATGGACAGGCAATCATCTATGCAGTACTTGGAAGTGGTTGTATCGGAGTGTTGTGGTATTTGCTTGGTTATGTCCGGTAAGGGGATAAAAATGCATTTTTTTATGGAAGAATATGGTGGACTTGTGATAGCGGTTCTGGCAGTCATTGTTATGACAGGAATTTTATTTGGACTGTTTTCACAGGGAGGTTATCTTTATGAAATGATAAGCAGGGCACAGGGGGCATTGGGGTAAAACAAATGAAAACATTATGGAAAGAATATGGACAGACAGTAATTACTGTATTAGTGGCGGCAACGTTACTGATATTATGCTTATGGGGATTTCGCATAATTGGAAGTGGTATGGAACGTCCGGCAGCCGGTGCAGATGTTGGAAATAATATGGACGGAAAAATGTTAAAAGATATTCATAGCCGTCAGGTTCCGGTGATTATTTATGAAGATAATCGCATCTTAACGATTGCAGATAAGATAGCGTTATCAGAACTGTTTCACGCAGTGGATGCAGATGGAAAGGAACTTAAGATTGAGATAACTGATATCAGAAATCAGGCAGGAAAAACAGTAGAAGATATTTATGAAAAGGCAGGAATCTATGAAATAGAGGTGCGGGCAGAAGATGCATATGAAAAGCAGACGGTTTCCCGTTTCCGGATTCCGGTAAATGGAGGCGGTATATGAAACATATGGTATTTGGGGTATTGTCCGGCGGCATTGTCATACTTTTTGTAGTGATGCTGCTGACCATGCAGCATAAGAATGTGCGAAAAGAAGAATTAGAACAGAGTCTTACCGAAGCAATGGAAACAACATTGCAGATGGTACAGGCGGATGCAGACAGAGATTATACTTCCGAAGATATGAGGACATTACTGATTCGAAATCTGGTTCCGCAGATGAATTCCGATTCAGAATTAACTGTTCGGATGATTGCAGCAGATGCAGAAAAAGGATTACTTTCTGTGGAAGTGGAAGAGCATTTTTCTTATCCGGGCGGGAAAATGGGCAGTATAAAGTGCTGCCGTACAATTCTTACAGACGACGATGGGAATGGAGAAGAAACGGAGAAAGGGGAAAAAGAAGTGGCAATGCAGACGGTAATCTTTTATCGCTCCAGGGAAGAAATGGAACAGGGAAAATCTTATTATAAGAAGCTGGAAATACAAAAGGGGGATTACTGTACCTCTCCGGCAGAACCGGTTTGTGATGATTTGAAAAAGAAGTTTTTAGAGTGGCGGGACAGCAAGGATTATCTCGCGGATTTTACACAGTGTGTAGAAGAAAATCAGACATATTATGCAGTATTTGAATAGGGGGGTAAGCATGAAAAAGAAGGTGCGAAAGGGAGTATGCCGTTTCCTTTGCGGATGCATGATTCTTTTTATGAGTCCGTGCAGTATTCAGACGATAAGTGCGGAAACGGTAGAAGAAACTGAGGTGGCAGAATCTGAAAAAACAGAAGTATTAGAAGCAGAAGTATTAGAAACAGAAGAAACCAAGCAGTTGGAAGAAATGCCGGATGAATTGACTTCATCTGTTTACGGAAGTGCGCAGACCTGGTATCCGGAAACTTCCGGGTATTTCATATTGATAGTTCGTGACAATGCAGGTGGAAGAACGGCTCGTTACCGGATTGACTGTAATATAGGGGAACGTCATTCCAATGGGATTAATTATCGAATCTATTATAAAATGTATCTGATTGGGGGAGACGAGCTTGGCATTACATTAGAAGATAGGGAATATTATACCAGACATGATAATGCAACTTCTGAAATAGGAGCAAGGGAATATCATCTTCCGGTTACGTTTCGTCTGCCGGAGCTGGGGCATCATTTTGAAGGAGTGTCTACCAGCAACTGCTATCAGACATACTTTGAGAGTATGGAAGAGGAAACCTGTAGTTTTGTGGTGGACACCAATGGATGTGGAATGACACCCTGGGGAGATGATGGCGCATGGCATAATGATAATATCGAAGTAAATTATCTCGAAAATCGTTATACCATTCATTATGATGGAAATGGGGCTACCAGCGGAACTGTTGCTTCTCAACCGGATGTGCTGTATGGAAAACAGATTCAATTACAGCAGAATCAGTATAAGAAAGAGTATACAGTAACCTTGGATGGAAATGGTGGAACATCTGAGGCAGAGAAACTTACCGCGGAAAGCACCTTTGCCGGGTGGGAAGATCATAACAGTTTTTATTATAACGGAATAGAATTTCCGTGGTATGCATTTGATGCCCCCTGTTATGCAAAAGCAAATCAGGATTTACTGGAAAGTTTCGGGTTTAATAAGGCAGCACTAGTAAAACATTTCTATCAGTATGTGATACAGGGCAGGGAACGAAGAATATCCAGTCCATATTTTCGATTGACGGATTATATGAAATATGGAGGGGAAGATTTAAAACAGGCATTTGGCAGTCGGCGTGAGTCATATTTATTACATTGGATAAATCATGGATATAATGAGCATAGAGAGGGAATAGGCACAATCGGTGTGCCGGAAGCGTTATCAGAACTTTCTGTATACGAAGATAAGGCACAGGTATTAAATTTATCTTCAAAGCATAAGGGAGAGGTTCTATTAAAGGCACAATGGAAGGATGCAGAAGTAATACTTCCATCCGCAAAGCGCAGTGGGTATGCGTTTGCCGGCTGGGCAGACAGGAAAGATGCGAAAGAGCCGGTATATAATTCAGGAGATAAGGTAGTGGTAACGGAGAATCAGACCTTTTATGCCATCTGGAAGAAATCAAAGCCACCGGTTATAGAGCGGACGATATCGATTCAGAATGGAACGGATGGATTCTATACATATGTCTTTGTGCGGGATGGCGGAGATGGAATTAAAAAGACTGCTTTTGCTGTGTGGAGTGAACATCAGGGACAGGATGATTTGACGGCAGAATGGCAGGTGGCAGAATTAGGAGAAAAAGGGGACTATTTTATAGAGGGACAAAACTACAATTACCGTTATTATACCTCTGCTATAAAACATAAGAATGAATATGGAAGGCATCTGATTTCAATTTATGCATATGACAGTCTGGATGGCTATGCAACAGCAGATACGGATTTTTGCTATTGTTTTCCAATCATTTTTGTTGGAAATGGAGGTCTTATCGATGGAGAAGAGACAAAGCAGGAGAGCCGATATTATGGGACACCCTATGGAGAAATGCCAGACGCCGTGCGGGAGAACTTCCTTTTCTTAGGATGGAGCACAGAGCCGGATGCAGAACAGGACAAAGAGGAAGATAAAAAGCCGGATGTAGTATGGCAGGAAAAAGAACTTATCGGGGAAGAAGATGTTTTTTGCCATGCAGGGGAACAGAGATTATATGCACAGTGGGATGAGAGTCCTGTTATTGAGGCAAAAGATCAGTATTATAGTTTGACGGATGCAAGAAGCGGCAGGATTACAGAGGAAATACTTTTGCAGCAGGCATGTGCAAAGGACAGAGAAAGCAGCTCAGAAGATAATCCGGAAGGTATCTTAAAGAGCGGAGGAGATGAAGAGAAGAATACTGTTTTTTGCGTGGAAGATTATACGGAAGAAGAGTGGAAGAACTTTGCGCATGAAGGAACCACCACGATTACTTATTATGCAAAAGATGCAGTTGGCAATGTCAGCAGAAAACAGGTTACCGTTTATCTGGTGGATACTACCTCGCAACAGGTGGAGGACAAAGAAAAAACGTTTCGATTTATCAGTGAAAAATATCTTGATACCATAACACAGGATTCTATTTGGAGGAGAGAAGAAAATTACAGACAGTTAGAAGAGGCATTGCAAAGGAATACGGCTTTAGAAGTCTGGAATTTATCACATCAACAGATGAATGAGATGAAAGAATATGAATTGCAGCATAATACCGGGAAAATGACGGAAATAGAGCGTTTTCGGAATAAATTTATCCATTGTATCGGTGAAAATGCCGAAATTTAGAAAGAAAGAAGAAATTGGTTGCACAATAAAAATAACTTATGGTATAGTTGGAGAAAAGTGAAAGGAGTTATGAAAAATTGAATCCAAAGAAAAAAATATTGATTTTATCAGGCTGTCTGCTTACAGTGGCAGCTGTAGTTGGTGGTACATTTTTCGTACAGAAGAGCAGTAATCATGTTTTGAACAAAACATCCATAGGAAAATTCCACGAAGCAGAGGAGCATACTGCAACAGGATTTGTGGTATGTAAGACGGAAGCATTGCAGGAGGTATTTCAGCAGAAGAAAGAAGAGGTTCTGTTGGCAAAGCAGGAAGTGCCGGATGAATCCGAGGGAAAGAATGAGAAAACCGATAAAAAGGGAACACAGGAAGTGACACCGGGAAAGGAACCAACAGAGCCGGCATCAACTGCAGGAGGGCAGACCCCTTCAGCTCAGAAAAACGCAACGACATCCGTGGGACAGGACCCTGTCGGTGGAATTCCAGCAGCACCATCAGATACACCATCGGAGACTCCGGCAGCACCATCAGATACACCGTCGGAAACTCCGGCAGCACCATCAGATACACCGTCAGAAACTCCGGCAACGACACCGACAGAACAGCCGGCAGAGGAAACAAAACCAGCAAATCCATGCCCGTATCCGCTTTGGACAGTGATGAGTTTTGATGATGGAACTATGGGATATTACTGGCCGATGGATTATGATATTGCAGATGCAGTAAGAGTGGACAATGAGCTGTATGAATTACATTATACCAGACTGGTAAGTACAACTTTTGTGGGAAATTATGATGGTGCATATCATGTAAGATTAAGTAAATTCAGTTATCATATTCCGTATGCAGATGACTGATGATAGAAAAAGAAAGGTATATCGAAAACTCCCTAAGGAGTTTTCAGATATACCTTTTCAATTCTGTTCTTATCCATTTTCTCAACCCGGAGCAGAATTCCATTTTCTGTGGTAATGGATTCTCCTTCGTCAGGAAGATGGTCTAAATGTTCTAAGATATAGCCGCCAATGGAATCATAATCTTCCGACTCTAAATGAATCCCCAGTTTTTCACACATATCATAAAGATTCATGGAACCGTTGACCAGGTATTCTTTTTCATTTAAAGCAGTAATATCAGCTTCTTCATTGGCATCATATTCATCATGAATTTCGCCTACAATTTCCTCTAATAAATCCTCTAAAGTAACAAGACCGGCAGTTGCACCATATTCATCTAATACGATAGCAATGTTGAGGGAAGAAGCCTGCATTTCTTTTAATAATTCAGCAGTGTTCTTATGCTCATATGTAAAGAACGGTTCCCTCATAATAGAGCGGATGGAAAAATTCGTCCGGTCATCATAGAGCAATAAATCCTTTACATTTAAAATACCAATGACATTGTCCGTGGTATCTTCATATACCGGTAATCTTGTATATTTGGCTTCCCGGAAAATCTCTAATAATTTTTCGTAGCTGGCATTGACATCTACGAAAGTCATATCTATGCGGGGAACCATAATTTCTTTTGCTTCAGAATCAGTTAAATCGAACACATTATTAATCATATTGCGTTCTTCATTCTCAATAACACCGGATTCGTGACTGACATTTACGATAGTACGAAGCTCGGCTTCTGTCATGGTCTGCTTCTTGGCATCAGGATTAATATGCAGGAGCTTTAAGAAGCCATGGGAAAGCATATTAATAATAAAGATGACAGGAGTAAGAACCTTCATAAGAAAGCTGACAACTCCGGAGTACGCCAATGCCAGTTTTTCGGAATGTATGGTAGCAATTGTTTTTGGAGTGATTTCACCGAAAATCAGAATCAAAACAGTTAAAATTCCGGTTGATATTCCGGCAGCAACACTTCCGAAAATGCGGATGGCAAGTGCTGTAGAAATAGCAGAGGCGGATAAGTTTACAATATTATTCCCGATTAAAATAGCGCTTAACATCTTAGATGAATGATCCGTGATAGCAAGCACGCGCTTTGCCCTTACATTTCCTTCATCTGCCAAGGTCCGCATCTTAATCCGGTTAACGGTTACAAGAGCGGTTTCAGCAGAAGAAAAGAATGCTGATAAAAGAATCAGTATGACAAGACTTACTAATTGGATGATATCTGTTCCACTCAAATTAGTCCACCTGCAGATTGGAATAGTAATCCGTAAGAGCACTTAAATCTACCTCTGTATAGGATACCGGTTTATTTGCTTCATGATTTTTATAAATGGAGAAGCCTGCCCATCCTATGATAAGTGCAATGACAACAACGGTAGCGGTATAACCCAGATAACGCTTGCATTTCTCCTGTTTCATTATTTTTTTACGATTTTTCTTTTGTTCTTTATAACGGTCAACTTTTTCCTGACTCATAAGAAATCTCCTTGCAATTTTTTTTGTAATAATGGTATTATACACCATGTAGGAATAAAATTGAACAAAAAATTTAAAAACTAATAGAAAACAAAAAAATAGAAGAAGGAAAGAAAAATGAAGCAGGGAATAATTTTTGATATGGATGGAACACTGTGGGATTCTACAGTCGGTGTGGCAGAATCCTGGAATGAAATATTAAAACAGGAAAAAGTGAACCGTACACCTCTGACTGTAGAGGATTTTCGTGGAATCATGGGAAAAACAATGGATGTTATTGCAGCAAAATTTTTCCCGGATATGCCGGAAAAAGAGCGGATGGAACTTTTAGATAAATGTGGCGAATATGAAAATGAATATCTGTCCGGGCATGGTGCAGTGTTATATCCGGGTGTGGAAGAAACCTTTGCAAAGCTGAAGGAAAAATATGAACTTTATATCGTAAGCAATTGTCAGAGCGGATATATCGAGGCTTTTCTTTCTTATTATAATTTAGGAAAATATATTTCTGATATAGAATGCTATGGAAATAATGAAAAACAGAAAGAAGATAATATAGCCCTGGTAGTATCCCGGAATGCACTTACCGATGCAGTGTATGTGGGAGATATCCAGAGCGATTACGAATCCAGCAAAAAGGCAGGAGTAGCTTTTATCCATGCAGCATATGGATTTGGCACAATTGATGATGAAGTACCGGAAATTGAAAATTTGTCACAGCTTCCGGAAGTGGTAGAAAAAGTATTTGCCGGAAAATAATTAAAATAGAAAACAGGAAACGAATGTAGAAATAAGAGAAAAAGAGTCTTGGTTGTTTGAAAAGAGCGAAGCAAGGCTCTTTTTTAGTTGCCCGGCATTCGTAAAATGCTGCCAGTGACAGGTTTTATAGGTTGACAAATAATATTATATGATATATAGTATTGAATATGAAATAGTAATGCATTAATAATAATATTATATTTATGAAAATCTGGAGGGAGTGATTGCATGGTATTTAATACAGGCGCGGCACTTCTGGATGCAATTGTTTTAGCTGTAGTATCAAAGGATGAGGAAGGTACTTATGGTTATAAGATTACGCAGGATGTGCGGAAAGCCATTGAAGTGTCAGAATCAACGCTGTATCCGGTGTTGCGAAGATTGCAGAAGGACGGTTGTCTGGAAGTATACGACAGAGAATGTGGGGGCAGAAATCGAAGGTATTATAAGATAACTGGGAATGGAAATGAAAGATTAACATATTATCGGAAGGAATGGGAAAATTATTCTTCGAAAATAACAGAATTATTTTCCGGAGAGGAGAAGATATGAACAGACAGGAGTTTATGAGAAGGCTGGAGCAGTTATTAGAAGGAATTCCGGAAGAGGAAAAACGGGAAGCAATTGCATACTATACCAGCTACTTTGAGGATGCAGGAGAAGAAAATGAAGAGAAGATAATCCGGGAATTAGAATCTCCGGAAAAAGTGGCAGCAACCATCCGGGCAGATTTCCCAGGATGCAATAATAGTGAGACAGCATCTTCCGGTAATCAGCAGAATTATAACGGTGCAAGCCAGAGTATGGGACAGCAGAATTATAATGGTGCAAGCCAGAATATGGGGCAGCAGAATTATAACGGAACGATCCAGAGGGAAGACAATACCACAAGAAATATTCTGCTTATAATCCTGCTGGTGCTTACTTCACCAATCTGGGGCGGTATTTTAGTAGCAATTGGTGGAACGTTAGCAGGAATTATCGGAGGACTATCTGGAATTGCAGTCGGCTGTGTGATCGGTGGAATAGCGGTAGTAGGTGTAGCAATTACAATTTTGGTAACAGGAGTAATTTCCTTAGGTTTTATTTCTATGGCAGCCGGACTTCTGATGCTTGCAATTGGATTATGTGCGGCCGGACTTCTGGTTCTGGTATGTGGTAAGTTTCTTCCATGGTTTGCAAAAGGAATTGCAAAATTATGGCAGTCACTGTTTAAGAAGAAAGGGGGCGCTTGCGCATGAAAAAAGCATTAAAAATTATTTTTGGTATCGCATTAGGCTGTTTTCTTTTAGGCTGCGTGGTATTAGGAATTGGAATTGCAACCGGTGGAACCATGCGGGAATTTGTAGAAGCAGTGCAAAATAATAAATTTGCATTTCATTGGGATGTAACTGACTGGGAAGGACAGGATAAAGGAACAGCCAGTACAGAAGAGACTGCATTTGCACCGGAAGATGTGAAATCACTTGATATCGATATGGATGCAGGAATGTTGAAAGTAGTCAAAGGAAAAGGCAAAGAGATTAAGGTAATAACAACTTCTAAAAATGCTGAGGTAGAGACTGCATTGGAAGATGGAACTTTAATAATCAGCGAAAACTTCCATGCAGCATATTGGGGCGATGGAGTGCATCGTTTACAGGTAGTTATTGAAGTGCCGGAACAACTTGAGTTAGAGGAACTTTCAGTTGAAGTCGGAGCAGGAGATATTGATATAAAAGAAGGACTGCTGACGACAGCATATGCAAGCTTGGATGTGGATGCCGGAAATCTTGATTTTGCCGGTGAAGTAAAAGGTGATTTGGACGCTAACTGTAATGTGGGAAACATGGAATTGAAATTAACCGGTGAGCAGCAGGATTACAATTACAGTTTAAGCTGTGGTGTTGGTTCTATAAAAGCAGGAGATATTTCTGTTGCCGGACTTGGCAGAGATGACGAAATCGACAATGGTGCAGATTATGATATGGATATAAACTGTGACGTGGGAAATGTTGATGTAATTTTTGAAAAACGATGAGAAACACGCTTTGTGGGCTGCCAGCATAAAAATGATAGCAGATAATGTGAAAAGACATTGCCTGCTATCATTTTTTATAAAATTATTTACTTGGAAACCCACTCATTTACATCATTGATTTTACTTAAAACCGGGAGCAGAATCAGGCAGAGAATAATGCCGACAACACCCTGGACGATATTGAATGGAATACCTGCAGCAGAAGAAGCAATTCCGGTAGCAAGAGCAGCGGAGGAGAAAGAACCGCTGGCAAATGCAGCAAGACCTGCTTCAAACAGGAAGTAGCCAAGTACCATAAGAGCCTCACCTACGATACCGCCGATAACAACGCGGACACTGCGGTTAGCTTTGGAAGAAATGTTAAGACGCAGTTTGTGGAACAGAAGTCCGGCGATGCATGCGGTCAGAGCCTTGATGATTAAAGTGGCAGGAGCCCAGGTCATATAGCCGGAGAAAATATCAGCAAACATGGAGCCGATACCAGCGGCAAGTGCACCAATTCCAGGTCCTAAGATAATACCACATAGGAGTACCAGTCCGTCTCCTAAATGAATATATCCAAAAGTTGGTGTAGGAATCTTAATAATCATAGTTGCAATGCAGGTAAATGCAGCAAGCAAGGCCGCAGTAACCATTTTCTTTGTATTTTTCATAATAAAGTAAATCCTTTCTTTGGTATGTGATCTGCAAATCGTTTTCCCTATCATATGTAAAATGTGGTTTGATTAAAATAGCCAGATATAACAAAAATGACCATGCCAGTTTGGAGGCAAAAGGAGTATACAAATTTTTACGATTGCCGAAATGCTCATTCATTGGTAAAATAGTCACGGAAACATGACTACAAAAAAGGAGATAAAATAATGAAGAAAGAAGTTCGGATTGCATTATATATTGTTTCTATAGTGTGTGTGATTCTGCTGGGTGCAGCAATGATATATGCAGCTCATCACGGTGGAAGCATCCGCCAGAAGGACAGCCGGCAGACTGCCGCAACAGCAGGGACAGAAGCTGCAGAAGACAGCAAGGATAAAAATGGAGAATCCGATTTAAAGACCAGTGATAAAACTGATGGTAAAAATGATGCGGAAGCCGGAAAGGATGCAGCTTCTGAAGATGCAGATAAGAAGATTGGAAAAAACACGGAAACAACAGATGTAACAGAAGATACAACACTGATGTTTACCGGAGACGTACTTTTTGCCAATTCTTTTAAAACAAACTATGATGCCGGAGGTATAGACGCTGTCATAGATAATGGCATGAAAGAGCTGCTTGTAAATGCAGATATTACCATGGTAAATGAAGAATTTCCGTTTAGTAACCGGGGCACCCAGATGGAGGATAAGCAGTATACCTTCCGTACAGACCCATCCTATGCAGCCGCATTAAAGAAAATGGGCGTGGACGTGGTCACTCTGGCAAATAATCATATCCTCGATTATGGAAGGGAAGCATTGAGTGATACTTTTACAACATTAGATGGACAGGGCATTTTATATGCCGGAGCAGGGGACAGCGTAGAGCGGGCGCAGGAAGTGCAGGTAATAGAAGTAAATGGGAAAAAGTATGGATTTCTTGCAGCATCCCGTGTACTTCCGGTTGCCGGCTGGAATGTAGAAAGCGCAGTACCGGGAGTCCTTTCTACTTATGATGAAACGCGGTTTGTCAATGCCATTGCCGAAGCACGCAGTCAGTGTGATGTGCTGGTGGTTTATGTCCACTGGGGCTTGGAACATCAGGAAAAACCTGAGGCATATCAGAGAACACTGGCACAGAAATATATTGAAGCCGGTGCAGATGTAGTGTTTGGTGCACATTCCCATTGTCTGCAGGGCATTGAATATATCGACGGAAAGCCGGTGTTTTACAGCCTTGGCAATTTTGTTTTTGGCAGCAGCATTGAGCGCACCATGGCAGTGGAAATGGTAGTGGATAAGGATGGTGCAATTTCTTATAAGCTGGTGGGAGCAAAGGCAGAAAATGGAAAGACCAGACAGATGAATGAATTAGAACAGCAGCAGTTGAATGACTATATCAACAGCATTTCCTTTGGCGTAACGGTGCAGGATGACGGAACCGTAACACCACAATAAGAGACAGCAGAGTATGAAACAGTATTGGTACAATAAGCTGAAAAGAAGTGCATAAAAATACCGGATTGCGATAGAGTAGTAATAAAAGAAATTGCCGGGAGATGGAATGAACAGTTCGAAACGGGAAAACTTACTGAATCTGGCACTGGATGCAACGGAAGAGGAAAGACAGCAGTCCTTAAACTTAAATGTAGGATATCAGGAAGAAACGGACACATGGGAAGTCATTGTAAAATATACCGGAAGTCTCAGAAAATTAGAGGAGATATTTCCGGATATTGAAGTTACAGAACTGAGCAATGAATATGCAGTTATCCGGCTGCCGGAGGCTTTGATGGATGCGGTAACAGACCGGACAGAAATTGAATATATGGAAAAACCAAAGAGGCTCTTTTTCTCTGTACAGCAGGGAATCAGAGCCTCCTGCATTACGTCTCTTTATACAAGAAAAATGGGGGTAGGGGGAACGGGATTGAGTGGGAAAGGTGTGATAACGGCATTTTTAGATAGTGGCATCGATTACAGACACCCGGATTTTAGAAAGGAAGATGGAAGCAGCCGGATTCTGGCAATCTGGGATCAAAGCATTGCAGGAAATCCACCGGCCGGATTCCGGCTCGGGACAGAATATGACCGGAATATAATTAATGATGCATTGCAGCAGGAGAATATACAGGAGGGGTACCGTATCTGCCCCAGCCGGGATTTATCCGGGCACGGAACCCATGTGGCAGGAATCGCAGCGGGAAATGGAAGATCATCCAATGGAAGAAACCGGGGCGTGGCATATGAAAGTGATTTGCTGGTGGTAAAGCTTGGCACACCGGGGAAAAATTCCTTTCCAAGGACAACAGAGCTGATGCTTGGAATGGATTATATTCTCCGGAAAGCACTGGAACTTAAGCAGCCGGTGGCAGTAAATATAAGCTTTGGCAATACCTATGGTTCCCATGATGGAACCTCTCTTCTTGAAACCTATTTATCTGATATGGCAAATTACTGGAAATCGGTTCTGGTGATTGGCACCGGAAATGAAGGCAGTGCCAGAGGGCATACTTCCGGGCAGCTTGTAATGGGAAGAGAACAGGAAGTGGAATTTGCAGTAGGAGAATATGAGCCTGCGTTAAGCTTACAAATCTGGAAATCCTATGCGGATATTTTTTCCATCCGGATTACGCATCCCAGTGGGAAAACGGTGGGGATTATCCGGCAGCTGCAGGGCCCCCAGAGATTTACTATCGAAGGAACGCAAGTTTTATTATATTTTGGAGAACCAAGCCCTTTCAGTCCTTTTCAGGAAATCTATTTTGATTTTCTTCCGGTGGAAAATTATATCGACAGCGGAATCTATAAAATAACGCTGATACCGGAAAAGATTGTAACCGGGGCCTATAATATGTGGCTGCCTTCCCTTGCGGTCATCGGAGAAGCAACCGGATTTTTATATCCCACAGAAGAGACAACGCTTACAATTCCATCCACTGCCTATAAGGTAATTTCGGTGGGAGCCTATGATGCAAGATATAATCAGGTGGCAGCCTTTTCCGGGAGAGGGTTCACCAGAGAGACCAATCAGGTGAAACCGGACATCTGTGCGCCAGGGGTGGACATTGAATCCTGTGCACCAGGCGGCGGTTATACCGTACGAAGCGGAACTTCAATGGCAACGCCATTTGTAACCGGGACGGCAGCACTTTTTATGCAATGGGGAATTGTAGAGAAACATGATGCTTTTTTATATGGGGAAAAAATAAAAGCATATCTCATCCGGGGAGCAAGACCACTGCCGGGATATTCTTTTTTCCCAAATCCAAGGCTGGGCTGGGGTGTATTGTGTGCAGCGGACAGCCTGACATCGGATGCCGGATGAATACGGTTGTGCTTTTATGACACTTTTCTGAATAAATATTGTAAAAAACGATAATTTGATGTACAATTAAATAATGCAGGAAGGAATGTATAGACAGAAAAATATATATTTTTTGGAGGGGCTATGCAGGAGAAGAATACGCTGGATGAATTGTTTAAAGGGAAAAAAGGATTTGCGGAATGTTACCAGACTCTGCAGTTATTAAGTGAAAGTACCGATGATTATTTATTTCTGGCAGATTTAAAAGAGGGTAAATTTTATTTCGCCAGCAATGATATATCAAAGAGATATGCATTGCGCATGGATGAAAACAACAGCTGCGGCATAGATGACTGGAAAGATATTGTATATGAAAGAGACTTAAACCAGTGGGTTAATGATATGGAATCTATCTGCTCTGGAAAAAGCCTGATACATGATTTGGAATACCGGCTGGTAGACAGAAACAGCAATCTGGTCTGGATCAGCTGTCGTGGGAAAGCTGAACTGGATGAGACCGGGATTCCTTATGTAATGGTGGGAAGAACATCAGATACTGTCCTTTTGGGAAAGACAGATTCACTTACCGGACTTTTTAATAGTACTAAATTAATGGAACATCTGGATGAAATGCTGAACAGCAGAAAAGAAGGTGTTTTGCTTGTCCTTGGTGTGGATAATTTTAAAAATATCAATACGAAATATGGAAGAGGCCATGGTAATTTTATTTTAAAGAGGATTGCGGCTCTTCTGGAAAATAGTATTGATGAAAACATAAAAATTTATCGTCTGGATGGTGACCGGTTTGCAGTTAATTTTGTGGGATATGATATGGAGGCTGTGCGTGAGGTATACCAGAATATACAGATGAAGATGATGGAGAACTGTACCTTTTCAGCAGGTGCAGTCTGCTATCCGATGTCCGGAATCAAGGATGCCAATACACTGTTTAACTATGCGGAAAGTTCTCTGGACCGTGCCAAGAAGAGCGGTAAGAACCGGTTGATTCTTTTCTCAGCAGAAGATTATGAGAAACAGTTGTCGGTTATTGACTTAACAGAAGAAATCAGAAAGAGTATCCGCAACCAGTGTGATGGATTTTATCTTCTCTTCCAGCCACAGATTGGGATGAGTAATTATGAAGTAGTGGGAGCAGAGGCACTGCTCCGTTTCCGCTCAAAATATCATGGGGTGGTGTCACCAAATCTTTTTATTGGAATATTAGAGCAGAGCGGAATGATTGTGCAGGTGGGAAAATGGGTATTAAAGGAAGCCATTGCCCAGTGTGCAAAGTGGCGGCGTTATAATCCGGAATTCCGTATGAGTATTAATCTTTCTTATATACAGTTACAGCAGCCGGATTTAAGCCAGTACATTTATGATTTATTAGAACAGGAAGGAATTCCCGGAGAAGCTATTATTCTGGAACTGACAGAAAGCATGCAGTTACAGGATTATACCAAATACAATCAGTTATTTTATCAGTGGGGCAAGCGTGGTATACAGATTTCCATGGATGATTTTGGAACCGGATATTCCAGCTTAAGTTATCTTAAGAGTCTGGCAATTGATGAGATTAAAATTGACCGCTGCTTTGTCAGCCGGATTAATATGAGTGCATACAATTACCGGCTTCTTCGTAATATTTTGGAACTGGCAAGAAGTGCACAGATCCGGGTAGTATGTGAAGGGGTAGAAACACCGGAGGAATTACAGACACTTGCAGAGCTTGCACCTGAAGTTTTACAGGGGTTCTATTTCAGTAAACCGATTGAAGAAGAGCTGTTTGAAAAACAGTATATTTTTGGACATGTAGAGGAAGAACGGTGGCAGGAAGATTGTGGGAATAGTACAGTGATTCTGCCGGAAGCAGGAGACGGTACCGATTATAAAGCGATATTAGACCAGTTAGAAGAGATGGTCTATGTCATAGATGCGGAAAGCTATGAGTTATATTATATGAATTCTGCCGGACAACGAATCAGCGGCGTCAGTGATTATGCCGGCAAGAAATGTTATCAGGTATTAGAGGGCAGGGAAGAACCGTGCCCAGATTGTAATATGGCAAAATTAAAGCATAAGAAGTTTTTGACCAGATATGCAAATAATGAATTCTTAGGAACCCAGATGTTGATGAAGGATAAATTAGTAAACTGGGGCAATAAGGCAGCACGCCTTCAGATAGGTATTGACATGAATACCATCAATATTTCCATGAGCAGGCTGGAAGAACAGTTAGAAGTGGAAAAGGGCATTGTGAAAGCCTTGGAAGAGGCGAAAGAAAAAGAAAATGAAGCTGATATCATCAGTGAACTTCTTCATCATACCGGGGAATTTTATCAGGCAGACCGCTGCTATATCTTTTTATATTCCAAAGAGGCAGATAGCTGGAGTAATGTCTGTGAGTGGTGTGAAAATGAGATTCAGAGCCAGCAGCTTTATCTGGCATCGGTACCGGGTGACCGGGTAAAACTGGTGATTGGCAGTCTGAAGGAAGACAGACCGGTTATTATCAAAGATGTGGATATGTATCGGGAGTCAGCACCGGATTTGTGGAAAATATTAGTGCATCAGGAAATACGCAGGCTGATGCTTCTTCCATTGTTAAATGAAGGTCATTTATTTGGATTTATTGGTGTGGATAATCCGAAATACCGCCCAAATGATAAGACTTTTCTTGCCAGAATACGTCCTTTTATTTCAAATATACTGATTCGTGACGGAATGATGGATGTAAAGAGTGAGATGATAGCCCGTATGACGGGTATGCTGAAGGAGGAAAATATATTACAGTCTGTAAAACTGGGACTGTGGACGCTGGAACTGGATACTGTCAATGGAAAGAACCGTCTGTATGTGGATAAGAGCATGCGCAGCATTCTGGGCATAGACGACATTATGAACAGCGAGGAATATTTCAGGTTCTGGTATGATAACATCAGTGATGGTTATTACGATTATGTACAGAATGCATTACATGATATTATCACAACCGGAAAGATTATCGAGATGGAATATACCTGGAATCATCCGGAACGTGGAAAAGTGACAGTACGCTGCGTTGGAGTGCTTGGTCATCAGGAAAATGGTGTCTATACATTAAAAGGATATCATCGCATTAATAATGATATGATTCGGAAAAAATTTTTAAAGAGTCAGGAATATGAACGTATGGAATATAATGAGAAGAAACATACCATTTATTTCCATACAAATCGTTCTATGTTAAAGGGCAATCAGCTAAAAGAGGTTGGATTTCCGGAAAGCTGGGAGGATGGAATGGTACATCCTCATTTCCGGGATGTATTTCATGCAGCATTTACCGGCGTAGAATATGGAAAAGAGGATCAGGTATTAGAAATTCTTTTAAAAAACAAACAGGATGAGTTTGAATGGTTCCGTCTGGATATCTGTAAAATTGGAGACCAGAAACAGGATGAAAATTTGAGGATAGTTACTATTTATCAGATTGAAGATCATCAGAATATCCAGTTAAAATATTTACAGAGAGAGGACTTTTATCAGGCAATGCTGTCGGAGACCGTGGCATATGCTGAGGTAGACCTGAGTAATGGTAAGATTCAAAGCAGTGGTGGACTCTGGAAAGATTACGTAGCAGAGGGCGAGCGGGAAGCATTAAATTATATGAAGGTTTTCAACCGTCATATTGATGAACTGGTATTAGAGGAAGACCAGGTTGGATGCTATGATGTATTAGAGCAGGAAAAGATGGTTTATAATTATAACAGTGGAACGGCTACTGTGAATTATCAGCTTCGCAGAAGGATGGCAAGAGGAAGTTACCACTGGATGGAGCTTACCGTACATGTATTTCAGGAGCAGGTAACAGAAAATATGTATGCACTGCTGTATCTTAAGGATATAGATGGACAGAAACGCCGTCAGCAGGAACAAGAGCGTGCAGCCAATACCGATCCGTTGACGAACGTACTGAACCGGCGGATATTTGAACAATATACCAGCCATTATGTATTAGAAGAAGCAAAGAAAGGGGAAGTGTGTGCACTTCTTATATTGGATATTGATAATTTTAAACAGATTAACGATACCAAGGGACATCCATATGGAGATAAAGTATTGCGTACTTTTGTGGATACCATTCATGAAAGCTTCCGCCGTACCGATTATATAGGAAGACTTGGTGGGGATGAATTTGTAGTATTGTTTAAAGGATTTGGCTCAAAGAAAACCTTGGATAAGAGACTCGCACGGATGCAGGAACAGCTGCGGGAGAAGCTTCCGACTCCGGTATCCTGTAGTGTTGGAATCACCCTGATTAGAAAAGACAGCTATAACTATGAAGATAGTATCAGGCAGGCAGATAAAGCTTTGTATACAGCAAAGCATAAAGGAAAGGATACCTATTGTTACTGGGAAGAGTCAGAAAAATAGGCATTGACGGAGAAAAAAGGTATATGTTATGATGATGACGTATCAGGGAGTAGTTCGCACCGGATAGCCGGTGTTGTATTTTTCGTCATCACGTTATCTGAAGAGGGATAACCGGAATATACACTGCAGAGGAACGAGACTTTTACCGTATTATTTTGATGCGGTAAAAGTGCTCGTTCCTTTTTTGCTTTACAGGAAATTGCTTTCCTGTAAAGTAAAAAACGCTCCGCGAGGATACACACTGCGGCGTATAAGGTAGATGTCGCAAGCGACCGCCGCAGGCGCGAGAATGTGCCAAGGCACATTCTTTGTTGCGCATAGTTGATACCCGGTAACATAAAAAGCAGGAGGTTAAGCGTATATGAAAGCATATTGGAATTGTACGAAAGAGCAGTTGGAAGAAATGTTTGGCTTTCGGGAAAAAGGATTAACAGAAGAAGAAGTAGAAAGAATACGAAAAGAGACAGGCGAAAACCGGCTGAGCGAGGGCAGACATAAGAGTCTGCTGCAGGTGTTTTTAAGCCAGTTTTGTGACTTGATGGTAATAATCCTGATTATTGCAGCAATTATTTCCATGTTTTCCGGAAATACCGAGAGTACCATCGTAATTTTTCTGGTATTACTTATGAATGCTGTTCTTGGTACGATACAGTATAGGAAGGCAGAAAAATCACTGGATAGTTTGAAGGATTTGGCGGCACCAGCGGCCCGGGTTATCCGGGATGGAAAACGTCAGGAGATTGCATCTAAAGAGATTGTGCCCGGGGATTATGTAATCTTAGAAGCAGGGGACATGATTGTGGCAGACGGAAGAATTCTTCGCAATTATTCCCTGCAGGTCAATGAAGGCTCACTGACAGGAGAGTCTGCCAATGTAGAAAAAAATGAAGAAGTATTGCCGGAAGAAGTACCGTTGGCAGACCGGAAAAATATGGTATTTTCCGGAAGCTTTGTAACATATGGAAGAGCGGAGGTACTTGTAACAGCAACAGGAATGGAGACGGAATTAGGAAAGATTGCCGGGTTGATGAATCAGACGAAGGAGCGGAAGACTCCGCTTCAGATAAGTCTTGATTCTTTCAGCAAAAAGCTGGCAATACTGATTATGGCAATCTGTGCACTGGTCTTTTGTCTTGGCATTTACCGGAAGATGCCGGTCATTGATGCCATGATGTTTGCTGTTGCACTGGCAGTAGCGGCAATACCGGAAGCATTAGGCTCCATTGTTACAATTGTGCAGGCAATGGGAAGCAGGAGAATGGCAAAGGAGCACGCCATTGTCAAAGAATTAAAAGCTGTGGAAAGCTTAGGCTGTGTATCGGTAATCTGCTCCGATAAGACGGGAACACTGACACAGAATAAGATGCATGTGGAAGAGGTTTATCTGAATGGTATGACTTGTAAACCGGATGAGCTGACCTTGGAGTCCAGCCTGCAAAGGCTTTTTTTATACAATGCTATTTTAAATAATGATGCCAGCATAACGGATGGAAAAGTACTGGGAGATCCGACAGAATCTGCCCTGTTGGAAATGTTCCACGAAGTCCGCCTGAATCAGGACAGAACGGAAAATGTAGGGCAGCTTACCATACAGGAAGAGACGATTCGAAATATGATTCCGAGATTAGAAGAAATTCCATTTGATTCTGAACGGAAATGCATGAGCAGTAAATACCGGCTGCATGGCGAAGAAGAAATTATTTTTACAAAAGGAGCAGTAGATGTCCTTTTAAACCGTTGCATAAATGTGGCATATGAAGAAGAGATAAGACCGATGGATAATGTAGAAATCGCAAAAATCCAGAAGCAGAATCAGCATTTTTCTGAAAATGGACTCAGGGTACTGGCATTTGCATGTAAGAAGTCCGGGGGAGAACTGACGGTGGAAAAGGAAAATGGACTTACCTTTTTAGGATTAGCTGCCATGGCAGACCCGCCAAGGGAAGAATCCATACAGGCAGTAGCAGATGCGAAGCGGGCGGGAATCCGTACCGTAATGATTACCGGAGATCACAAAATCACAGCCGTTGCGATTGCAAAGCGTATTGGAATCTATGAAGAGGGGGACCTGGCATTAACCGGAACAGAGCTGGATGCCTGCCCGGAAAAAGAACTGGAAGAAAAGATTGATAAAATATCTGTTTATGCGAGAGTGTCACCGGAGCATAAGATACGGATTGTAAAAGCCTGGCAGAAGAAGGGCAATATCGTTTCCATGACCGGAGACGGTGTAAATGATGCACCGGCATTAAAGCAGGCAGACATCGGAGTAGCCATGGGAATAACCGGAACGGAAGTGGCAAAGGATGCGGCAGCCATGATATTAACAGATGATAACTTTGCTACGATTATTAAAGCAGTAACGAACGGAAGAAACATTTACCGTAATATAAAAAATGCTATTTTATTTTTACTTTCCGGCAACATGGCAGGAATTTTATCTGTATTGTATACATCCCTTTTGGGGCTTCCGGTTCCATTTGCTCCGGTGCATTTACTGTTTATTAACCTGCTGACAGATTCCCTTCCGGCAATTGCCATTGGCGTGGAACCGCAGGATGCAAGTTTATTGGAAGAAAAACCAAGGCAGGCATCGGAAGGAATTTTATCTGGAGAGACATTCCGGCGAATTATGTTGCAGGGCTTATGCATTGCGGCATCCACCATGGCAGCATTTTATATCGGAAATGGAAAAGGTGCGGCAATGGCATCCACTATGGCATTTGCAACACTGACATTGGCACGTCTTTTCCATGGATTTAACTGTCGTGGAAACAAGACCATTTTTGCATTGGGCTTTACCGGAAATCCATACAGTATCCTTGCATTTGTGTCTGGAAGCGTGCTGCTGGGACTGGTGCTTTTTGTACCGCCGCTGCGGGGGTTATTTTCAGTAGAATCATTGTCCTGTCCTGCTGTGATTGAGATTATTCTGCTGGCAGCACTTCCGACCGTTGTCATCCAGATGGTCAGAGGAGTGAGAGAGTTAAAGAAATAAGCCAAATTTGCGCCGGTGTCCGGGTAGAAGCAAGCTGCTAAAATGCGACCGTTCTAAGAAAGTGTTTTTTCTTTCTATATTAAAATAGTCTTTCCAATGTTTGACATCTCGCCCCGTCTGTCCGTCGGAGTACGGATGCATTATCGGAATCTGCACAAGGGCTCTTAGAATTTCGTCTGTAACCGGCAACACTGGCACAGGGATGTGCCAGTGAGGCGCAATTGAACACGGATGTGAATTTGCGCCGGTTGCCAGCCGAAATCAAACACAATATCGAAATTCTTATGTGCCCTTGCAGATTCCAGTTCGCATCCGCTTCCGACGGACAGATGGGGTGAGCAGTCAAAGCAGTGGAAAGACAATTTATTATCAGAAAAAACACTTTCAAGAACGATAACGCATTTCATCAAAAATTTCTTCCTGGACACCGGCTGCAAATTTGTGCTTGTATTTTTCTCTCTGTCCTTAGCCCATCTGGCTGCATCAACTCTTGACGGAAGCTGTCCTGCGACATATACTAAGCTTAATCACAAGGTAAGGAATGAGACAGATGTATCGGAAAAAGATAATCAGGCATTTGGCACTGCTGTGGAGCATCCTGTTTCTGATAGCCATTGCAGGCGCATCCACCAGAACAGAACAGGTTTCCCCGACAGAGAAAGAAGCCTTTGCAGTAAATTACATAGAATTAAAGAATGTCCGTCTTTTAGATACTCCGGATAAGATGTTATCCAGAGAGGAGCAGATGCAGAATACAGGCATTGCGGCATTGACACTAGGCTGCAGCGGTAGACTGGCGAACCATAGGAGAAATATTGGAATGATGTTCTGGCTGCTGTTGGTGGTACTGCCACAGCTTTTTATGGGACGCATTCAGAGGAACCGGAAGAAGCATGGCGATAATGTACTAAGGAGCCTGATGTTAGCAAGGTTTGAGCGGAAGGCGGACGGAAAGAAGGAAGCATTGGCACCCGCATATTAAATACATAAAATAATAATATGCGAGGTGTAAGAAATGAATATTTTTATCTGGATTATGATAATCTTAGGTGGTGGAGTAGGAATTCTTTCCTGTGCTTATCTGGTACTGGCAATGCCGGTACTTCTGGTATGGAAGATTTGCCGGAAGGTAAAATATCACATTGGATTATTTGATTAGAAGATAAAGAAAAGAGGATTCTGGAATCTGGCAGCAGCTCAGAAAACAGAGTCCTCTTTGTTATGCATTTTCTAAAATTTTTATGAAAACCATGATATTTTTCGAAAGTGAGATGTAAAAATGTTCGGAATAAGGTAATATAAAAAACAGAGTGAGAAAGAAAAAGTAAAATAGAAAAATAAGAAATGGAAAACGAGAGAATATCATATGCTTCAGATTCAACACATTTATAAGGAATATAAGACCGGAAGTCTGGTGCAGAAGGCACTGGATGATGTCAGCTTAAATTTAAGGGATAATGAGTTCGTGGCAATCCTCGGGCCGAGCGGTTCGGGAAAGACCACATTGCTTAATATAATCGGAGGACTCGACCGTTATGATAGCGGAGATTTGATTATCAATGGAATATCCACGAAGAAATACAAGGACAGGGATTGGGATTCTTACCGGAACCATACCATTGGTTTTGTGTTTCAAAGTTATAATCTGATTCCCCATCAGACGGTACTTGCAAATGTGGAACTGGCATTGACCATTTCCGGTATCGGTAAGGCAGAGCGGAAGAAACGAGCCGTTGCGGCATTAGAGCAGGTGGGACTTGGAAACCAGTTACACAAGAAACCAAGCCAGATGTCCGGTGGACAGATGCAGCGTGTAGCCATTGCAAGAGCTTTGGTCAATGACCCGGATATTCTGCTGGCGGATGAACCGACGGGAGCATTAGACAGTGACACCAGTGTGCAGGTCATGGATTTGCTGAAGGAAGTGGCAAAAGACCGGCTGGTAGTTATGGTAACCCATAACCCGGAATTAGCAGAGCAGTATGCTACCAGAATTGTTAGATTAAGTGATGGAAAAATTCGTGCTGACTCCAATCCTTATGAAGTGGATGAGGCAATGTTGAAGGAACCGGAGCATAAAAACATGGGAAAATCCTCCATGTCATTTCTTACGGCATTATCCTTAAGCTTTAATAATTTGAAAACGAAAAAGGCAAGAACCCTGCTGACTTCCTTTGCAGGCTCTATTGGAATTATCGGCATTGCACTGATATTATCTCTTTCTACCGGTGTAAATAAATACATCAAAAATGTAGAGGAAGAGACCTTATCCGAGTATCCGCTGCAGATTCAGAGTACGGGATTCAGTCTGGCATCCATGAGTCTTGGAATGGCAGATTCTGAAAAGAATACGGAAAGTGATGACGGAAATGCCAAAACAGATAAAGAAAATTCCGGGGATAAAGTAAAAGTCATTAAGATGGTAACCAATATGTTTTCCACGATGGCATCTAATGACCTGGAGGCTTTGAAAAAGTATCTTGATGAAGGAGACAGTGGAATTGAGCAGTATACTACAGCGGTGGAGTATACTTATAATATCAGTCCGCAGATTTTTAAGGAAAATGAAGACGGGATACGTCAGGTAAATCCGGACAAATCTTTTGATGCAGTAGGTCTTGGATCTTCATCCGGTTCCAATAGTCTGATGTCATCCATGATGAGCACGGATGTTTTTTATGAGATGCCGGAAAACAGTAAGTTATATGAAAAGCAGTATGATATTAAGGAAGGCCGCTGGCCGGAAAATTATAATGAGTGTGTGGTGGTGCTTACCACCAATGGTGGAATCAGTGATTTTATGTTGTATACATTAGGGCTTCGTGACCCGCTGGAATTAGATGAAATGATACAGCAGTTTGCCAGCGAGGAAAATATTGAGACACCATCTGATTTTGGAACTTATACTTATAAGGATCTGGTAGGAATCCAGTTTAAACTGGTGAACAGTGCGGATTATTATACTTATGATGAAGAGTATCAGGTCTGGAAGGATAAGTCGGATAATGAAGACTTTATGAAACAACTGGTGGCAGACGGAGAAGAGCTTACGATTGTAGGTGTGGTGCAGCCGGCAGAAGGAAGTAATGCCGCATCCTTAAATACAGGAATTGCATATCCAAAATCTCTGACAAAGCATGTGGCAGAGGAATCGGCAAAGAGTGAGATAGTAAAACAGCAGCTTGCAAATCCATCCGTAAATGTCTTTACCAATGAAGCGTTTGGTGAGGTAGATAAGGAAAACGGATTTGATATGCAGTCATTGTTTACCGTAGACAGTGAAGCATTGGAAAAAGCATTTTCCTTTGATGAAAGTGCCTTAAACGGGTTGGAAAATTCTATGGGGGATATGGGAAGTGCCGATTTGTCCGGAGCATTTTCCATGGATGCTTCTTCCATGGGTCAGTCAATTTCTGCGGAAGAAATGCAGGCAATTGCAGGCAGTCTCTTAGAGGGCTACCAGCAGTATGCAAAGGATAATCCGCAGGCAGATTATTCGAATCTGTCCCAGTATTTTATGAACTATTTAAATACGGAAGAAGCCCGGAAAATTTTATCCGATAATATCAAAGAGATTATTACAGCAAATGGCATGGTAACTATTACACCGGAGCAGATACAGAGCCTCATCCAGCAGATTATGGGTGGATATCAGCAGTATGTCATAGACCATGGTTATACCGACCCGGAGAAATTTGATGAGTACTTAGCAGAATATTTGCAGACAGAGGAAGCCCAGGGAATCATAACAGCGTGGGCATCTGAGATATTTACAGGTAGTGGAAATATTGAGATTACGCAGGAGCAGATGCAGAAATTGTCTTCTGAATTATTTGCAGGTTATCAGACTTATGCACAGAATAATGGATTACCTGACCCGGCAAAATTGGGAGATTCTTTTGCGGCATATCTGAATACAGCAGATGGTCAGCAGAGAATTGCAGCCGGACTTTCGAATGTTATGAATGTGGACGCAGTACAGCAGCAGATGATGACGGCAATACAGCAGTATATGCAGCAGGCAGTGACACAGATGGGAAACAAGCTGCAAAGTGCCATGGCATCCGGCATGCAGGTGGATGAAGAAGCATTTTTAAATGCATTTCAGATTAATATGAATGAGGATGAGCTGACAGAGCTTTTGATGTCTATGGGTTCTGCAACCGGAACAACCTATGAGAATAACTTAAAGAAATTAGGCTATGTGGATTTTGCAGTGCCAAGCGGAATTAATATTTATCCGAAGGATTTTGAAAGCAAGGAGCATGTGGTAGAAATTTTAGATGCATACAATAACCGCATGGAAAAGGAAGGCAGGGATGAGCAGGTGATAACCTATACCGATATGGTAGGAACGCTGATGTCTTCCGTAACTGATATTGTGGATATTATCACATATGTACTGATTGCATTTGTGGCAATTTCGCTGGTGGTGTCTTCAATTATGATTGGTGTCATTACTTATATCAGTGTGTTAGAGCGAAGAAAAGAAATCGGAATCCTAAGAGCCATCGGAGCATCGAAGCGGAATGTTTCCCAGGTATTTAATGCAGAGACCTTTATTATCGGACTGTGTGCCGGACTGATTGGAATCGGATTTACGCTGCTTCTGATTATTCCGGTCAATGCGATTATCCATAATCTTGCAAATACAACCGATGTAAGTGCGGTGCTTCCGGTAGTTCCGGCGCTGGTGCTGATTTTACTCAGTATTCTTTTGACACTTCTGGGTGGTCTGATCCCATCAAAGAAAGCATCGAAGAGTGACCCGGTAACAGCACTCCGGACAGAATAATGAGATTGACATTTTTTGAAAAACATTTATAATAAGTAGCAAAGCTACCTAAAAGGAGTGAAATTATGGCAGTGAAGATGCCGCTTGGACTTCGGATTGCAATTATAGACCGGGCATTCCGTCGCAAAATGGATGAATGGGCAGAAGAAATCGGAATTACTGCCGTCCAGCTTCGGGTATTAGGAGAAGTCAGTCTGATGGAAGATAATGGAGTGGAAGAAGTAAATCAGAAGGACTTAGAACATATCGAGCAGGTGACACATCCGACAATGACGGGAATTATAAAAAGGCTTGAGGCAAAAGGTTTTTTAATCTGTGCACCAAGTGAGAATGACCGGCGTTATAAGAAAATATCCTGTACGGAGAAATCCCGTGGAATTCATAAGGAGATTGCGAAGAAGGAAGCACTGGTTGTAAAAGATATGTGTAAGGATTTTACACCGGAGCAGAAGGAAGCATTTCTGCAAATGACAGAGATGATGTTACAGAATATTTCCTAAGCATAAAATAAAAGTGAAATCGGAAGAGAAGGAAGTTACCGTGTAAATTTTCTTTTCTGATTTCACTTTCGTTTTGAACTAATAGGTAGCTTTGCGACTTAATAAAAGAAAAATGGAGGTAATGATTATGCCAATGCATAAGAGAGAAAGTTTGATTTATACGGTGTTAATGTGTTTTACCATGGTATTATGGATGAGTATGTATAATGTAGCACTGCATATGGGAACACTGAATATGGAAGTAATAAGAGAAGGCTGGCTGGGATTCCCGCTGGCATATGTATGCGCAATGTGTCTGGATTGGCTTCTGGTATCTAAAATTGCAAAGGGATTTGCATTTCGTTTTCTGGTAAAACCGGAAAACAGCACAATGAAAAAAGTGATTGCAGTTTCCTGCTGTATGGTAGTTCCGATGGTAATTTTCATGTCCTTATACGGTGGACTGGAAGCCTGCGTAAAAAGCGGAGCATGGAATATGCTTCCGATTATCTGGCTTACCAATATTCCAAAGAATTTTATTATGGCACTGCCGTTTCAGCTTCTGATTGCAGGTCCGTTGGTAAGAAAGATTTTCCGGACAGCATTTCCGGTTGGAACCGTATTATTAGAAGCAGAAAGTGGAAATCCTGTATAAGAATTCCTCTTGTAAAATCCAAACATATGTGCTAATATAAAACAAGAACAAATGTTCTTGAAAGGCATTGATATGAATGGAAATAAAATCTATTTATGTATTGATTTAAAATCTTTTTATGCATCGGTAGAGTGCGTGGAACGGGGATGGGATCCGCTGACTGCCAGGCTGGTGGTCGCAGACCCGGAACGCTCAGAGAAAACCATCTGTCTTGCCGTATCACCGGCGTTAAAGCAGATGGGAGTTCCCAACCGGTGTCGTGTCTTTCAGATTCCCAAAGAAATTCCATATAAGATGGCACCACCCCGTATGCAGCTATATATTGATTATGCAGCGGAAATCTATGGCGTATATTTAAAATATATTGCAAAAGAAGATATTCAGGTCTATTCCATTGATGAAGCATTTTTGGATGTGACGGATTATCTGCATCTCTACCAGATGACAGCAGTGGAACTGGGCAGAAAAATTATGCAGGATATCTTAGATACCACGAAGATTCCGGCTGCCTGTGGTGTAGGAACCAATCTCTATTTAGCAAAGGTTGCTTTAGATATTCTGGCAAAGCATGAGACAGATCGGATTGCCTATCTGGATGAAGCACGCTACCGGGAGAAGCTCTGGAAACATAAACCGCTGACTGATTTCTGGCGGGTGGGGCGTGGAACGGTAGAGCGTCTATCGAATATGGGCATCTGCACAATGGAAGAGATTGCCCATGCCAGAGAGTCTTTATTATATAAGGCTTTTGGCATAGATGCAGAGCTGTTAATTGATCACGCATGGGGAAGAGAACCGGTAACGATAGCGGACATCAAGGCATATCGGCCGAAGAATACATCCTTTTCCAGCGGTCAGGTGCTGCCGCGGGATTATGAGTACGAGGAAGGTGTACTGGTGGTAAAAGAGATGGCAGATTTATTGTGCCTTGACCTGGTAGACCAGGGTCTTGTAACATCCCATATCAGTCTGGTAATCGGTTACAGCAATCAGAAATGCTTTGAACCGGCGAAGGGAAGCACAACGCTGCGCAGTGCAACCAGCTCCAACCGCCGGCTGCTGTCTTATGTAGAGCAGCTTTATTGGAGAATTGTAAGACCTGGAGCATATATCCGGCGGATTACATTGACTTATACCGGCGTAATGACAGAAGATTATCAGCAATTTGATTTGTTTTCAGACCCGGAAGAGACAGAGAAGGATGTGAAGGCACAGCGTGCAGTAATCTCCATCAAGCAGCGCTACGGCAGGAATGCTATTTTAAAGGGAATGAATTTGGAAGAGAGTGCAACGACAATAGAACGAAACGGTCAGATTGGAGGGCATAAGAGTGGCGTATAGAAGAGACACCATGGGAGCCGGACAGCAGGAAACAGCATCCGGCTGGAATGAGAGAGAGAATCTGAGAAGAGAGAAAATGGACATCGAAGACCGTGCCAAGCAGTTTATGCCCTTCGATGCCCTGAAGGGCTTTAAGGAAGCACTGCGGAAGAAGGAAAAAGAGAAAGGGTATTGATTTTTTAGACCAAATGATATAAATATATATCTGTAGCATTGTATAGATACAGGGAGTAGATTCCACAAAACAGCTAAGAAGCTGAATCGGAATGCTGAGGGAGGAAAAGAAAGAATGATTCGAATCATGCTTGTAGAAAGTGATAAACTTTTGTGCAAGGAATATGCATTAGAAATGGCCCGGGATGAAGAATTTGCATTGGTAGCGGTAACGGGGCGGCAGAGTGATGCAATCAATATTCTGACAGAACAGGAAGTAGATGCAGTAATTGTAAATTTGGAGTTAGAAGAAGGTGACGGAATCCATCTCATTATAGAGATGAAACGGAAGTTAAAGAAACATCCGGAAATTATCGTAACAACAAATTATGGCTCGGAGCATTTTCTGCATAGCATCAATAAGTTAGATATAGATTTGGTTTATAAGAAAAATAACGAATTATTTTCACCAAAGAAAATTATTGAAATAATTAAGCTGACCGCACCAACGACTGCAGATGGAGAAAGCGAATATCATAATGGAAGAAAGGTAATCTATACGGAACAGGAAGAAACCGAAATTCAGTATGTACTGGCATGGGGTGAACTGATAAAAAGCGGTTTTGAGCCGGACCGAAAAGGAACCAAATATCTTGCAAGAGCAATTGGGATTCTGTTGGCTGTTCCCAATGGTACGTCAATCCAGATAACGAATGATGTTTATCCGCAGGTTGCACAAGTATATCAGACATCAGTAAGTGGTGTGGAAAAATCAATTCGAAACGTAATAGAACGGGTATGGTCAAGGCCAGATAAGGAGATATCATACCTCAAGAATCCAGAATGGAGAGGCTCAATACAGAACAAACCATCGAATACAGAGTATATTCAGTGTGTGGTCAGACGATTGAGGAATGTTTTACATTAAATAAATACTTACAAGATAGAAGAAATTTGAATTTCTAAGGAGATTCAGATTTCTTTTTTTATTTACGCGAGAAATTCGCAAAGTGTGCTTTTCGTAGTTGCTCTGCATTGCAAGAAATTATGGTTATAGTTATTGGTAAAAATGCACAACCAATTCGTACTTCGTGCATGAGTGTAACCGGTTTTTATATATAATTCGACTTAAAAAATTTTTGGCGCGACCTTGAATCTGCTGGAAAGCGGTAAAGGAAATTTTGAAAAAAACAGCATAAAACAAGGAATTTGGAAGAAAAAATAATAAAAATAAGAGTGGCATAAAAGTCGAATATAGGGTGCTGAAAAGTCGAATTTCAGACAAAAATTAGTCGAATATTTTTCCTTGAAAGTCGAATGTAAAAGGGGAAAAATAGATAACAGACAGGATAAAAACAGAATAATAAACGTGGAGAAAGTTATGGGATTTCAGGTAAAGTATGAAGAAATTACCAGCATTCGGGAACTGATTCTGGCACAGCTTGACCGGTGGATAGAACAGATAGATGCGGTAAGAAGCAGTATTGTAGAGATTGCTGCCATGCCGGAGATGCATGGAGAGGCAGCAGAGCATGTAAGAAGCTATATGTGGGATTATCATATGAATCTTGCAAATATGATAAAAGATACGATAGAA
>NZ_JAOQKI010000026.1:0-34858 GCF_025567465.1 Roseburia amylophila | reverse complement strand
AGTATCAGGTAGATAGGGCAGAGGTGGAAGCACGGTAACGTGTGGAGCTGACTGTTACTAATCGGTCGAGGGCTTGACCAAAAAGCAGTAAGATGGTAGGACGGATGAAGAGATGTGGAGCAGATTTATCTGCGGAAACAGCTCTTAAGCCGGACGAACATTTGCCTGCAAATGACATCGAAAATGCGAAGCATTTGAGATGACCATCTTAGAAATAAAGTTTTCGGATTCCTGTATGAAGTTTTGAAGGTATGTACCTTTAACAATGGCGTTACCTGATTTCAGGCGAACGTCATTCTTTAACTTAATAATCCTCGATAGCTCAGTTGGTAGAGCACGCGGCTGTTAACCGCGCTGTCGTAGGTTCGAGTCCTACTCGGGGAGCTAATTGCTCGATAGCAGATGTTGCTGTCGGGCTTTTTGTTTGAAATGAAATATTCTGAAAATGATATTATATATATTGCACAAATTTATAAAAAGATATTGGTAAAAAATATCAATTGACAACAAAACAGAAATCAAATATAATTTAATTAAATTAAGAGAGACTTTGGAAATGTCACTGGTAAAGCAGGCTAAACCAAAATCAGTAGTGTACTGATTTTGGTTTTTTTATTTTCATAGGAAATATCGTTATGAAAATTCTCTTATAGGGAGAAATTTATATGATTAACTATCTCTCAGAGTTTATGTAGCTTGTAGAACAAGGAGGATAACATGCAATTATTTAAAAAACATATAGAAAATATGATAAAAGAAAAACAAAAGGGTATTGATATTTATATGGTGGAGAAAGACAAAATATATGCACCGGTCAGTGGAAAAATAATTCCGTTAGAAGAAGTTGAAGATGCGGTATTTTCCCAGAAAATTATGGGAGATGGAGTTGGTATTGAACCAGTAGAAGGTTATCTGTATGCACCAGTTGATGGAAAAATATCTGTGGTATTTCCTACCGGACATGTAATCGGAATAGAATCAGAAGATGGAGCTGGAATTATCATGCATGTGGGAATTGATACGGTAGAATTAAAAGGAAATGGATTTGAGGTATTTGTTGAGCAGGGCAGAAAGGTCAAAGCAGGAGAGCTACTGATGAAATTTGATTTGTCACTGATTCGTGAGAAATATAAAGCAACGGTAATGGTTGTAGTGGAAAATTCAGATACTTTTACATGTCAGACTACAAAATCAGAAAATGTTAAGGCGGGAGAGGAGTTACTAAAACTGGAGAGGGTGTAAGGATATGATAAAAATAGAACAACCTTTTAACAATAATGTTGTAATGGGATGGGATAGAAAACACGGTGAAGTTGTAATTGTTGGAAAAGGAATTGGATTCCATGCCAAAAAGGGAGATATCATAGACGAAAGTAAAATCCAGAAAATATTTGTTGCAAATGAAAATGAAAAACTGGTAGATTTGATCCGCCAGATTTCGCCAGAATATCTTGAACTGGTAGAAGATATATTTTATAAGGCGAGAACGGAATATAATTTTTCACCGGAAGAACAGAACACGCTGGCACTTATGGATCATATACAATTTGCGGTAAAAAGGCTTAAAGAAGGGATACAACTGGATAATCCATTTACGACAGAGGTAAGGCAGTTTTATCAGAATGAATGGAAATTAGGTCTGTATGCAAGGGAACGCATAAAGGAATTGTTCCATGTAGTAATTCCGGATGAAGAGGTTGGTTATATTGCCATGCATCTTATTGCATCAGAATTTCAACAGGATCGCCGCATGGTAAATAAGGTTTTTCAGGTAATTGATATAGCATTGGATTATATAAAAAAGGAATATTTAACAGACGTAGATGAAAATTCCTTATCTTATACAAGACTTGTTACACATGTGAAATATTTTGCACAACGTTATGTAGAAGATAAAGAAAGTACAAAAGAAGATGAATTAATGAAAAAGACAGTTCGTGAAGTATTTCACGAAGAAGTTGATTGTATTGAGAGACTATCGGATCTTCTTTATGATAAATTTGGAAGACATATTACCAATTCCGAAGGAAATTATCTGGTATTGCATTTAAGAAATTGCAAGGAATAGCGGAAAGGGTGGTCACTATTAAATTAGGCCAGACCTGAAAACGGGATAACATTTACTGTTTATAGGTAAAGGAATCCTGTTTGAGGGTCTGCTTTTTTTACGGAAAATCCGAAAGAGAATATCCTGTAGATTATGCAGGTAAGAAGAACTTTCATACCTGTATGACAAAATAAATGCATATTTATCCTGTAAGAAAGGAGGGATGTAACAGGATAAATGTAAAATTGAAGATAATGATGTAAAACAAAAAGGAGGAAATTATTATGGATTACAAGAAAGCAGCATTAGAAGTTCTGCAGAATGTAGGGGGAGAAGAAAATGTAATAAGCATCATGAGCTGTTTTACGCGTGTTCGTGTAGAAGTAAAGGATAAGGATAAAGTAAATGATGCACAGATTAAGAAAATTGAAGGCTGCCAGGGATTGAACTGGGCATCCAATACAATTCAGATTATCTTTGGTGGAAAATGTAATGATGTATATGATGAACTGGAAAAAATTGTACATATCAGTGATAGCGGAGAGGAAGAAGCGACAGCAGTCGTAAAAAAGAAGAAATCCGTAGGTGCAGTAATCATTGATTACATCGCAAACTCTATTCAGCCAATTGTACCTATTCTGATTGCATCCGGATTTATCCAGAGTTTACTGGCAATGTTAAATTATATTAACATAGATACAACTACTTATACCTATCAGGTATTATATTCCATTGGACAGGCAGGATATTATTTCCTTCCGATTTTTTTAGGATTTGCAGCAGCGAAAAAACTTCAGGTGAATCCATATATCGGAGCACTGGTAGGAGCAGTTTTGGTTTATCCGACACTGATTGAGCTTGGAAGTGCAGGCGGAACAGCAAGTTTTATTGGAATTCCGGTGACACTGGTTTCTTATGCTTCTTCCATTACACCAATTCTTCTTTCTATGCCTGTTGTAATGCTGATTAACAAACTTGCAAAGAAGATAAGTCCAAAGGTATTGTCAAGCTTATTAATTCCGATCATTACTATGATAATTTCAATTCCAGTTATTCTGATAGTAACAGGACCGATTGCAACCTGGATTGGAAATGGACTTTGTGGTGGAATTTCATTTATCTTTACAAAGATGTCTGTTGTAGGTGGTATCATTATTGGAGCAATTGCACCATATCTTGTTATGACAGGTGTACATAACGGAATTGCACTTCCAATTACTTTAACAGAGCTTGCAAGTCAAGGATTTTCTTATTTCTTCCCGTTACTTGCATATGGAAATATCGCAATTGGTGGAGCAGCATTAGGAGTATGGTTTAAGACCAAAAACAGCAAGATGAAAACAACATCCATGTCTGCCTCTCTTATGGCAGTTGTAGGAATTACAGAGCCAGCATTGTTTGGTGTATTACTTCCAGCTAAGAAACCTTTAATTTCTCTTGGAATTATGGATGCAATCTGTTCTGCATTTTCACTGGCATTTGGTGTAAAATGTACAGCATTAAGTCTCTGTGGACTTGGCGGACTTCCTGCATTCTTTGGTGATACTTTTGTAATCTGGTGCATTCTTATGACAGTATCCTTTGTGGGAGCATTTTTGATTACAATATTTATGGGATTTAAGGATATTCCGGAAGAACAGGCAGTATAAGTTATAGGAAAGAAGGGAATAGAATGAACTGTAAATATCCAAAATTATTTGAACCTTTAAAAGTAAATAAGGTAGTACTGAAAAATCGTATTATATCAGCACCACTTGGAAGTAATACAGACAAATCTTTAAGTGGTATTGGAATGATTATCCGCGGAACCAGTGGTTCCGTGGATGATTCCAGAATGCGTCTGACGCCAGGACCGTATTGTTTTGCAGACCTTTTTAAAGCAGCAAAAGTCAGGGAAGAAGTATCGATCATCCGTCAAAGAGGCGCAAAAGCAGAATTTGAGTTATGTCATTGTGGACAGTTTGCAATGGTAGAAAAGGGTGATTATGCGATTGGACCAGTATCTTATACAAGAGAAGATGGAACTGAAGTACGGGCAATGGATGAGGCAATGATGGAGGATATTGCAGATAAATTTGCAAAATCAGCCTTAGATGCAAAGGAATATGGTTTTGACAGTGTACTTTTGCATTTTGGTCATGGCTGGCTTCCAGCAGAATTTTTATCGCCATATTTTAATAAAAGAACAGATGAATATGGTGGAAGTTTTGAAAATAGAATTAAGTTTCCTACCATGATTGTAGACAGGGTAAGAAAAGCAGTTGGTCCAGATTATATGCTGGATATGCGTATCAGTGGTGATGAACATATTGAAGGAGGAATGCAGGTAGAGGAAGTTGCAGCATTTATTAAGAGTATAGAAGATAAAATTGATATGGTACATATTTCCTGTGGTGTTGAAGTAAATAATAATACAAAGATTTACATGTCTTCTACCGCTTATGCGCCCCATATGATTAATGTTGATCTTGCACGAAAAGTAAAAGAGCAGGTAAAGATTCCAGTAGCAGTAGTTGGAGGTATTATGACGCCGGAAGAAGCTGAGGATATTCTGGAAAAAGGCTATGCAGATGCAATTGTTGTAGGAAGGCAATTGATTGCAGATCCATGGTGGGCGCAAAAAGCCTATGAAGGACGCAGTGAAGATATTGTTCCATGCATTCGTTGTATGAATTGCTATAATCCATATCAGTATCGTACAGAGGAAGAAAAACGCAGTCATGTAGGAATGAATTCCGTACCATGTTGTTCTGTTAATCCGCGCTATCTCCATGAAGACAGAGTACCAAATGTGCTTCCAAAGGCAGATAGAAAGAAAAAAGTAGTGGTTGTAGGAGGAGGTCCTGCAGGTATGAAAGCAGCGATTACAGCAGCAGAAAGGGGTCATGACGTAAGTCTGTATGAAGGAGAAACTGCTCTTGGAGGACAGTTAATTTGTGCAGATTATGACAGTACCAAGCAGGATTTAAAGAGACTGAAAGACTACTTGAGCAATAGACTTTATAAATCAGGAGCAAAAGTTCATTTAAATACCAGAATGGATCCTCAGAAAATCCGTGAACTTAATGCAGACAGCATAATACTGGCATTAGGAGCATATCCTGTAACATTCCAGATATCCGGTATGGAAAAAAATCAGATTATGACAGCAATTGATGCTTACAAAAACCTTGAGAAAACAGGAAAAAATGTTGTTATTATCGGAGGTGGTTCGATAGGCTGTGAACTTGGTGTTGATCTGGCAAAAATGGGAAGGAAAGTAACAATTCTAGAATTAGGACCAGTCCTGAACCGGACATTGAATGACATCATGAAAGTAGCTTTGAAAACTGAGATGGATAAATGTAAAAATCTGACAGCAATAACTGAGACAAGTTGTAAAGAAATCCGTGAACATTCTGTAATCACGGAAATGGAAGATGGCAGTCAGAAAGAGATTTTAGCTGATACAGTTATATTTGCAGCAGGAATGCGCGCAAGACTGGATGAAGCAAATGAATATTTTGGAATTGTGCAGGATACCAATATAATAGGAGATGCAAATCGTGTAGGTACGGTATGGAGTGCATTAGAAGATGGATATTACATTTCTGCACATTTATAAATTTTAGAAAAATCCCTCATTTTTGAATAGCATGTAGAAAAAGGACACTCACAGGATTTAATTCTGCAAAGAGAGTCCTTTTTCATTTAAGTGGACGAAAGGATAAATCTATAGCTGATTACAGAATAGATGACCTGGTGGTAACTTGAAGTTATACTTCGTTACGTTTTCCAACAAATATACTGATAACATAGAATAAAACAGCATAAACCAGGAAGCAGATGAAGCAGCGGATCATCATATCAGATGCCATACTGTCTGCTGCAGTCTGATACATGCAATTATCCAGCCAGTAATCAGCAAAATCAAAAGATTTTTTATGTGTCAGCGTATCTGCCAGTGAAATAATCATGGATAAAACCAGTGGACCGATGATACCAACTGCGATGGAACCGCCTGTTTTCTTAAATAGAACTGCAATCAGGAAGAAAAGGGAGGTATATGCAAAGTTACCAAGAAGCTGTAAAAGCAGGGTGGTAACCAGATCTCCTGTGGTACCGGAAAGGCTTCCAACTTTCCAGAATGCAGTGCCGGCAAAGAATCCGGTAAGCCAGCAGACAATGGTATAAACCGTTGTGGCAGCTAAGGATACCATGTATTTTACCGCATAAATGCGGGTGCGGCTGTAGCCTCGTGCAATGATATTTTTTAAAGTGCCATTGGTGTAGTCGCTGCATACAAAGAGGGAAAGAAATACAGCCAGTACAATCGTAAAGTTGCTGGAAGATACTGCACCAACCAGCATATATATGCCGGTATAAAGGAATCCATCGTCAGAAGCACTTACGGTTACGCCGCCAGCTTCCATATTTCCCTGTGATAAACTGTAAATCATATTTAATGTTACTGCGGTCAGAAGAATTAATCCGATTAACACACAGCCACAGATGTAAAAGCTCTTCTGACGGAATAATTTTCGAAATTCAAATCTAAATAATTGTCCCATATTAACCACCTATCCGTTTCATAAAGTATTGTTCAAGTCCTTCTGCATGCACCCAGAAACTATTTACCGCAACGTCCTGTTGAACCAGACGTTTGTTTAATTCAGCGGCTTCCTCAAGATGTGAGGAGAGAATCACCTGATTGCCGGCAATGCGAATCTGTTCTGCCGGAATAGTTTCTGCAAAAATAGCGGCTGTTTTCTGCACATCATCTACTGTAAAAATAAGTTTGTGCTGGCAGCGTTCATTTAATTCTGCAGCAGTAACTTCTTCAATCAGCATACCGTCGTTGATAATTCCATATCTGGTAACGATTTTGGACAGCTCATCTAATAAGTGACTGGAAATGAGAATTGTAATATTTTTCTCATGATTCAGCTTTAAAATCAAATCACGGACTTCCTTCATTCCGGCAGGGTCAAGACCGTTTACCGGCTCATCTAAGACTAAGAACTCCGGATTGCCGAGAAGTGCAATGGCAATACCAAGACGCTGGCGCATTCCGAGGGAAAATTTGCCGGCTTTCTTATTGCCGGTATCAGCAAGCCCAACCAGAAAAAGGATTTCCTTAATCTCTGCATCAGTGCCACCGTAAATTAAGGAAAACTGCTTTAAGTTTTCATAGGCGGTACAGTTTTTATAAAGTCCAGGTGCTTCGATTAAAGAACCGATTTTGCGTCTGGCTTTATCGAAAGGCTCGCCGTCGAATAATTTAATTTCTCCTTTGGAAGGGAAAGCAGTACCTAAAACAAGGCGCATGAAAGTTGTTTTTCCGGCACCGTTTTTTCCAATGAATCCGTAAATATCACCTTTGTGAATGGTCATATTTACATTATTTACAGCCATCTTCTTACCGAATTGCCGGGAAAGATTCGTTGTTTGCAATATTGTTTCCATAAACATATCTCCTTCTTTATTTGTATTACTACAATAATACACTAAGACAGTAATGTCAAGAAGAAAATTTTAAAAGAAAGACAGAAAGAGAAAAGAAGTGTACCCTTAAAGAGAATAATTTTGAGGCAAAATTTTGAGCAAAATTACCTCAGCAAAATTATGACGAATAATTCGTAAAAAACGCTTTACATCACCACTACTCTATGGTATACTAAAACACGTTCTGACGGTCGTTGGAACGTATCTGGCTCCGTGGTCAAGCGGTTAAGACATCGCCCTTTCACGGCGGTAACACGGGTTCGATTCCCGTCGGAGTCATTACACGAACGGAATATGAGGCATAAAAAATGTGCCACTGCATATACTGGAAGTGTTACAACAGAATATGGCGACATAGCCAAGTGGTAAGGCACGGGTCTGCAACACCCTTATCACCAGTTCGAATCTGGTTGTCGCCTCTTTCAAGAGAATCTTTTATAGATTCTCTTTTTTTACGCGAGTAGCGAGAAAAATCGCATGCTTGCATGCAGATTTGGCGAGCACCTTAAGAAACTTCAATACCATGCACCTGCAAAAATTCCTTCGCAATCTTCGAAAGGTGCCGGTCTTTGCTGATAATAAAAGCACTCATAATATAGAGGTTTTCATCGGAAATATATTTGATGCACATATCCTTAATTTCACGCATGTCCTCTTTCGTCAGGGAGACTAAGGCTACACTTCCAAAAGAGCGCGCCCATTCAATGGCAGTGGTTTTCGGAGAAGTAATCATGGAAACATTTGGCGAAAGAAGATAGTGTCCAAAAGAAGCATAAACAATATCCAGACAGTCAAAAGGAATTGCCAGCGGGTAGTTGGCAAGGTCCGGGACAGAAAGCTTTCCTTTGATTTTAGCCAGGGGATGGTCTTTTGGAAACAGGGCAACAATATCCTCCCTTTCATAAGGATAAAGTGTAAGCGCACCATGTCCGGGCGCAGCAGAACGAATCAGACCAATCTCCGTAATTCCATTCAGGACATTCGGAATAACAAATTCGCTTGGAATCTCATAAAAGTCATAATTTACTTTCGGGTGCTTTGCAATAAAGGCATCAAAAAATTTGTGGAGAAAATAAGGAGAGTTACCGGCTGGAATTGAAATTTTCAACAGTTCAGAGAAGCCGGCTTTCTGGTTCAGCAGTTCATTTCGTAAGCCCTCTTCCATCATGCAAATCTCTTTGGCACGTTTGTAAAAGATTCTTCCTGCATCCGTCAGCTCTAAAGAACGGTTTCCCCGGAGAAGAAGCTTCGCACCATAGGTTTTCTCAATATTTTTTAGCTGGTTACTCAAAGAAGGCTGTGCAATCAGAAGCTTATTGGCAGCCGCTACGATACTGCCGCAATCTACAATGGTTACAAAGTTACGGTAGGAGTCTAATGTCATAATAAAATACCTCTTTTATTTTGTGGAAATCATTTGAAAATATAATTTATGTGGTTTGTGGAGGGGATTGTAAAAAATATAAAATTTTAAATATAGTTCCGGGTATGCAGGGAAGATTATTTTTGATATGAAATGCCGCAGTTCTAAAGCACATGTTTTTCTTTCTGTTATCAAAACAGTCTTTCCAATGTTTGACATGATAACTGCCCGGTTCGCCGAAGTACGGATGCATTTTAAGGGCTGTTAGGGGCACTTGAAATTTCGTCTGGCATCCGGCAACGCTGGCACAGGGAAGTGCCAGCGAGGCGCATATGAACATGGATGTGAATTTGCGCCGGTTGCCAGGCTTATTCAGTTATAGGTCGAAATTCTTAGTGCCCCTTGCAGACATTATTCAGCATCCGTACTTCGGCGGACAGAGCAGTTATCCTCTCAAAGCAATGGAAAGACAGTTTATAATCAAGAAAAACATGTAACTAAGAACTGCAGACATTTCATATCAGATAAAATAATCTTCCTGCATAACCGGCTAATTATATAGAAGTAAATATTTTTACAATCCTCCTCTACACAATATAATAAAAATATTATAGAAATCAAGTAAAAATAGTATTTTTATTATAAAATGATTTCTATTATAATGCAAATGTATGTAAAGCAAAGGTGCAATACGGGGACGTGTTGTACCTTTCGTATTTTTCATAGTTACAATACATCCGAAGGAGACAGAACATTCTCCGGCGGATATATAATGATGGATAAGAGGATATAGATAAAATGGAACATTATGATTTAGAAGTATGTGGTCTGAAACGTGAACTGCCTTTTGTTAAACTGTCAGATGGAACAGCGTATGCAAGTTTTGTGGTAATCAGTGATACAGAGCTGATTGAGAAAGCAGGTAAGGAACTGGCGGCATTTGCCAATGGAGCGGAAATTATCCTGACCATTGAAGCAAAGGGAATTGCCCTGGCGTATGAGATTTCAAAGCAGCTTCATATGAAGGAATTTGTGGTAGTCCGGAAAAGCGTGAAGTCCTATGTGAAATCATTTATCCAGGATGCGGTGCATTCCATTACAACAGAGGGAAATCAGGACATTTTTCTGGATGAAACGGATGCAGAGAAGTTAAAGGGAAAGAAAGTTGCAATTGTGGATGATGTGATTTCAAAAGGAGAATCCCTGGCTGCGGCAGAGCGTCTGGTGCAGAAAGCCGGAGGAGAGGTTTGCAGCAGGCTTGCAATTCTGGCAGAGGGAAAAGCGGCAGAGCGGACAGATATCACATTTTTACAGAAACTACCATTGTTTCAGAAAGGAAAAGAATCCTATGAGCCTGTTGATTAAGAATGTTGCGATTGCAGATGTGTTGGAAGATAAGATAAAAACCGGGGATATTTATATCAGAAATGGTCGTTTTGAGAAAATTGCAGAGCATATTGATGCCAGTGAAGTAGAAGAAAAGGAGCATCTTACGGTAATCAATGGGGAAGGGCTTACTGCCCTGCCGGGATTAATTGACGCCCATACCCATGTGGAGCTTAGCATGTTAAGCAGTGCATCTTTTGCAGAGGCACTGATACAAAACGGAACCACAGCAGCAGTCTTAGACCCTCATGATGCAGTAAATGTCTTAGGACATAAAGGTGCAAAATATCTGATGGAAGAGATGAAGGAGACAGATCTTACACCGGTCTGGATGGCTTCTCCCTGTGTTCCATCAGCACCGGGATATGAAGACTGTTATGGACAGGTGATGCTTTCCGATGTCAAAGTGATGGTGGAAGAATATGGCATGTATGGAATTGCAGAAGCCATGGATTATAACCGGGTCATTGCAAAGGAAGCTTCTTTAAAAGAAATCTTGGATTATGGAAAAGAAAAAGGTTTAAAAATAGACGGACATGCGCCGGGTGTATTGGGAGCTGACTTAGATACCTATATTGCAGCAGGCGTAAGCTCTGATCATGAGAGTGTAACGGTGGGGGAAATGTTAGAAAAATTCAGAAAAGGAATGTATGTCATTATCCGCCGTGGCTCCTTAAAAGAGCCTGCAAGTGCAAAAGAATTCTTAGATAAAGCAGGAGACAGCGACCATATTTTACTTTCTACCGATGGCTGTATTACAGCAAAAGATATGGCAGAGCATGGACATATGAACTATGCACTGGCGCAGATTGTGAAAGAAGGTGTGGAGCCGCTTCAGGCAATCAAGCTTGCTACGGTTTATCCGGCAGCAGCCTATGGATTAAAGGACAGAGGTGTCATTGCAGAAGGATATCGTGCAGACATGATACTTGTGAAGAATTTAACAGACTTTAAGGTGCAGGATGTTATTGTAAACGGAGAAATTGCAAAGGCTTCTTATCCGCGAATGGATTATCCGAAAGAAGTGATCCATTCCATAAAGCGGGATGATTTAAAAGAAGGAGAACTTACGATTCCATTGCCGGAAGGCTGCATAGATGGCGAAGTAAAAGTCAATATTGTAAAAATCGTGGACGGAACCTTAGAGACAATTCACGAAGAGAGAAAGCTTCCGGTAAAGAACGGTGCACTCATTTTAGAGGATGACTTAATGTATTGTGCAGTAGTAGACCGTTACCGGAAAGATGGTTCCATCGGAATCGGCATCATCAGCCAGGCAGGAGCACTGCAGGGAGCATTTGCCGGTTCGGTAGGACAGGATACCCAGAATCTGATTGCATTTGGAACTTCTCTTTCAGATATGACGCTGGCATTTAATCAGGTCATTGTAAAACAGGGTGGTCTTTCTTATGTAAGGGATGGAGAAGAGAAACAATTTGTGGGACTTCCGGTACTTGGCATTTTAAGTCAGAAGCCAATGGATGTATTTGTAAAGGAAACAGATAGACTTTTAGCTGATTTGTGGGAACATGGCTGTATTCTTAAGAATCCAATCCTCACTATGAGTCTTCAGATTTCCCTTGCTGTTATTCCGGAGATGGCAATTACCAACCGGGGATTATTGGATATTATAAATAATCGATTTATTCCAGTTTGTGAACTGGTTTAGATAAAACAAAAGAAAGGACGTTTATTATGGAAAAGTTTTTCAAACTGAAAGAAAATGGTACCAGCGTAAAAATCGAGTTTATTGCAGGTATCACAACATTTGTTACCATGGCTTACATCATCATGGTAAATCCGGCAATGCTTGCCACACCTTTTGAAGGAACCGATATGTATGATAAGGTATTCAACGGCGTATTTTTTGCCACCTGTCTGTCCGCATTTTTAGGAACCTTCTTAATGGGAGTTCTTGCCAAATTACCGTTTGCCCAGGCACCTGGTATGGGAATGAACGCATTCTTTACTTACACCGTAATGCTTGGCATGGGTTATTCCTATGAAGCATCACTGGCAATGGTATTCATTTCCGGTGCATTATTTATTCTGATTACTTTATGTTCCTTCCGGGAAAAAATTGTAATGGCAATTCCGAAAAATATAAAAGTTGCCATATCAGTGGGTATCGGATTATTCCTTGCATTTATCGGCTTCCAGGATGCCGGTCTTATTGTAGGAAATGAAAGCACCATGGTATCTTTGGTGGATTTCTCTACTTTCTCTGAAAATCCGGTGGCTTGCTGGGGCGCAATTTTAGCCTTCTTTGGAATCGTACTTACCACCGTTCTTTATAAGAAAAAAGTAACCGGTTCTATTTTAATCAGTATTTTTGTAGTAACTATTCTTGGAATTTTCACCGGAAATACGGTATTTGATGGTTTCCAGATTAACTTCGGTGCCCAGGTAAAAGATTTCGCAGATGTTTCCTTATTCGCATGCTTCCGCGGTTTCCGGGAATTATTTATGGGAAGCTCGGTAGGACAGGCAATTTTAACTTTAATCATGCTGATTATCACCTTCTCCATGGTTGACATGTTTGATACGATCGGAACCTTAATCGGAACTGCAAAATCCGCAAATATGTTAGATGAAGATGGAAATATCCCAAATGCAAAGAAGAGCCTTCTCTGTGATGCAATCGCAACGGTAGGCGGTTCTATATTTGGTACTTCCACCGTTACCACTTATGGTGAATGTATCTCCGGAATCAGCGTAGGAGGAAGAACCGGACTGACTTCTGTATTTACAGCAATCATGTTCTTAGCGGCAATCATCTTTGCTCCGTTTGTAAGCATCATCCCATCCTGTGCAACAGCACCGGCATTAATCTTCGTAGGTGGTCTTTTGTTAAGTGCCATCAAAGATATGGAATTTGATGATGTATCTGAAGCAATTCCGGCATACCTGGCATTAATCATGATGCCGCTTACCTACTCCATCGCAAACGGAATTGCCGTTGGATTGATTGCTTATACATTAATTAAAATCTTTACCGGAAAGTTCAAGGAGTTAAACATTATCACCGTGGTATTATCCGCACTCTTTGTTATCCGTTATCTGATGATTTCCTTATAATCTTTTGAAGAACTGCATAAGAAAAGCGCAGGGCAATGAATGCTCTGCGCTTAAACTTTTTAGCTATGTAATAATTCTACTGTGGCTGATTTGGATTCTGCTGTTCTGGCTGCTGATACTGCTGCTGACCATTGAACTGCTGTGACTGTCCATTGAACTGTGGCTGTCCGTTGAACTGCTGCTGTCCATTAAACTGCTGCTGTCCGTTAAACTGCTGCTGTCCGTTAAACTGCTGCTGACCATAATAAGCCTGCTGTGCCTGATTTACCTTTGGAGCTACAATGCCGTAAGCCCAGTTTGCAAGTCCGTTTAATCCAGGAACGTTTGCTTCGTTTCCTTTGGCTGTGTTTACAAGAGCCATGATACAGAAAATCAGAACTACAAGGCTTACAATACCATCAATGACAGAAATTGCTGTTCCCCATACAGAACCCATAAGAGGTATCTGGTATAAGAAATCGAAAATGTTTAAAATACCATTTACGATATCTGCAAAGATACATAAGAAAAATGCCTGAATTACCTGACGGGAAGCCCACTCATTTTTCTCAACAATGAGAACAAAGCCAGCCAGTAATGCAAGAACGGTGCTGTATCCTAAGAATGCAAGGATAAAAGCTGCTACTGCATAAAATGATAATCTGATACCTAATTTACCTTTTTCCATTATATTTGTTCCTCCTGAAATGGTTTAATATTTTACAATATATAAGTATACTGTTCTTATGAGAAAAAAGCAAATGGATTCAGGAAAGAATAAGCAAAAAAGAGGTAAAATGCAGGAGAAAAAAACTGTGAATTCTCTCTTGACGGATACGCACAGCTTTGGTAAACTATATGAGTGTGAATTGACACAATTAAATATGTGGCGTCTTAGCCAAGTGGTAAGGCACGGGTCTGCAACACCCTTATCGCCGGTTCAAATCCGGCAGACGCCTTTTTAAAGAGAACCGAAGAGGTTCTCTTTTTTTAATAGTAGTTGTAATATGAAAGTATGCAGAAATGAAATCCCGGAAAAGCCTATTATAATAAAAGCTGCTAACACATATCCGGTTATTTTTGGTAACAATATGGGAATAGAAACTGGTAGTGCATTTATGCAAATACATAAAAAAGTAGCTGGAAGATATTTAAAAGTCAATATAACTGCATTTTTTACGGTATATTTTAAAGTAGTTCTGTATTGATCCGGAAGAAAAAATGCATAAATAAGAAAACCCTGCAATAACAACAAAATAAGAAATTGTATACAGAGAGTGAGAGACCTGAAAAAGGTTTCTGGCATAAAAGGTAAAATGTATAAGTTAATCAGACAAAATATAAATAAAATCATTACAGGTAGCCAAAGAAGAATATTCTGCTTTAAATTTTTTCTCCAAAAGAAAAAATAAGTTCTTGCAATATAGGATTCTGTATTTTGTGAAAGTTTTAAATTTGTTTGATAAAGGGCGTAAAAGGATACCCCGATTGTAATGATAGGAAGGGATGTAATAATGAATAAAAAATTTAAAGCAATTAAACTGGTAAATTTGTTGATAAATCGAAAAAATTTACCATCAAGTGAAAAGAAGTTTTCCATAGTATAATATCCTTTCAAAATTAATTCTATATTGTGGAATCCCGGATAATAAGTTTTGTTTTATATTCCATATATGAATGAGGAGAGTTTGGATATTGTATCCGCTCTAACATCTGGCGGGCTGCAGCAATACCAAGGTATTTTTTTGGAGTCTGTATTGTAGTGAGAGAAGGCGTAATCCTTTCAGAAGCAGGAATATCATCAAATCCTACTACACTTACATCTTTTGGAATCTGATAACCCAAAAATTGAAGAGCATATATTAATTGGATTGCTGTATGGTCATTCCCGCAAATAAATACATCCGGAACAGAAGCCATCTTTTGTAATTTTTTAACGACTGTTTGAAAGTCCTGAAATTCATCAGAAGTTTCTGTTAATAAGCAATGTTTCTGGTCTAGTTCCAGGTGATTATCAGAAAGACATTCTTGTAATGCATCAAAACGTTCCTGAAAACCTCGTCCTACATTTGCGGAATAAATATCTCCAACAAAGGCAAAACGCTCGGCACCCTTGGAAATTAAATAATTTACAATCCGGTGAATATTTTTTTTGTTCTCCATAGTAACAATATCTATCATATCTAAAACAGGATTATAATCCTTTGGTAAATCAACAGTAATAATTGGAAGATTATATTGTAACAATGCATTGCAGATAGCCCCATCACAAATTTCCACAAGAATAATACCTTTAATGGAAGGATCTTTTAATGCAGTAGGAAAATCCATTTTTTTCAAATCACTTTCAGACATGATTCCAATTACAAGATGATAATGTGCATTAGATAAGATGGATTCAATACCTGTTAAAACCGCAGTCCAGAATTCAGAGTCTGGTGCATAGGTTTTGGTAAGAAACAGGATAGAACCATTATTCACATTAGATGGAGAAGTAACATCTCCCGATTCGGAAAAAAGTTCTTTGTTTATGTTATTGTAATTCAGTTCTCTGGCTTTATTTAAAACCCGCTGCTTTGTTTTCGAAGAAACTTCATTACTGTTTTTTAAAGCTTTAGCAACAGTATTTCTGGATAAGTTTAATTCTTCGGCTAATTGTTTAATCGTGCATTTCATACTTCTACCTCCAGATTTATTGTAACACTTTATTAAAAATAAAGGAAGAAGAAAATGTGCAAAAAATAAAAATGCACGAAATGCACAAAATAACAATGAAAAGATGTATAACATGTATAAAACAACAGTTTTTATTATGTAAAAAAAATAGAAAATGATAAAATTGAGAAAGCTATGTTGAAAATAAATAGTGCATATGCTACAATTTAAGCATAAAAAGAACGAAAAAAACGTGCAAATAGTGCAAAGAGAGGTGCGTATGAAAAAATTATTGTACAGACCAAAAGATGCATGGGTTGGAGATTTAATACCATATTATGAAAATGGAACTTTTTATGGTTATTATCTGCATGATCCAAGAATCAGAGACAAGGAGTATGCAGAAGAAACTACCTGGCATCTTGTAACAACAAAAGACTTTGTAAATGTGGAATACAAAGGGGAAGCAATCAAGAGAGGAGGAGATGACAAGCCAAATAAGAATGCTTACACTGGTTCCGTAATAAAAGACAAAGAAAATCTTTATCATGCATTTTTTACTGCGTATAATGAAGATATAAAAATTAATGGAAAAAGTGTACAGTCTGTAATGCAGGCAGTAGGAACAGATTTAGAACATCTTAATACGGTAGAAGAATTTTTGTTTGTTTCTGATGGAAAGCAATATGAAGAATTTGACTGGCGGGATCCATTTGTATACTGGAACGAAGAAGATGAATGTTATGACATGCTTCTGGCTTCAAGAATTAAAGGAGGAGGTGAATTAAGGGGAGGCTGTATTGCATTGTGTAAGTCAAAGGATTTGAAACAATGGACCTATGAAAAACCGTTTTATGCCCCTGGCATGTATATCACCATGGAATGTCCTGAAATTTTCAAGATGGGAAATTACTGGTATCTGGTTTTCTCCACTTTTTCGGATCAATTTACTACACATTATAGAATTTCAAAAAGTCCAAACGGACCATGGGAAATTCCTGAAGATGATGTCTTTGACACCAGATCAGATTATGCAATCAAAACCGCATCAGATGGACAGCGAAGATTTGCATTTGGATGGATTGCAAGCAAATATGGAAATAAAGATTTTGGACCATGGGAATGGGGTGGAACAATGGTGTTCCATGAATTGATTCAGAATCCGGAAGATGGAACATTAAAAGTCCGTGTTATTCCAGGTGTGAAAGAGTTCTATGATGAAGTACAGGATATGAAACCAGCAGCAGGCTATAATAGCCGGATAACAAAGACAGAAAAAGGAATTCATGTAATAAGTGATACCTTAGGCTCCGGTGTCTATGAAATTCCGGAAGATTGCTTTTCAATTGAAATGGATGTCTGTGTGAAGCGGGGACATGAATTCGGAATAGCGTTACATGTTGATTCTGAAATGGAAAAGGGTTATTTTTTAAGAATGAATCAACGGAAAAAGGAAGTAGCATGGGATATGTGGCCACGTTCAGAAAAGGGAATCTATCAGTGGCAGATAAAAGGTGATATACCATACCAGATAGAAACATCCAGAAGGCTTCCGGATGCAGATGAATATCATTTACTGATAATAAGAGAAGATGATATCTGTATTGTGTATATTAATGATGAAATTGTATTATCTACCAGAATGTATGATCACAAAGGTGGCTATGCCGGTGTTTATGTGGTACAGGGAGAAGTGGAATTAAACAATTTTGTGATAAAAACAAGAAAAGAGAGGGATTAAAATGAAAAAGAGAATGATGAGTATTTTATTGTTAGCAACAATGGTAACAGGGTTGATTGCAGGCTGTGGTTCTACAAAAAAAGAAGCAAAAAATGATGATGATGTGGTAACTGTTACGTGGATGACATCAAGACCTGTGGATGGTGAAATAGATCAGGTAATGCATGAAATTGCAGATCAGTACAGTAAAGAAAAAGGCGGAAAGTGGAAAATTGAATTTGAAACAACAGCGGACAGACCTTCCTATTTACAGAAATTAAAGACATTAATTGCCGGAGGCAATATGCCGGATATAATTGATATTGATGCCGATCCATATTGTCAGGAGCTGGTAGATGCAGGAATGTTAGTAGATGTAAAACAATTTTTAAAAGATAATGACAGATATGATGATTTCTATCCGATTGCATTAAAATATCAGGAATTTACAGATGGTTCCATGTATACTTTACCATTAGAATATCATGTGGAAATGACATGGTATAACAAAGAAATTTTTGAACAGTATAATCTGACACCACCAACTACCATGGATGAGTGGCTGAATGTATGTAAAACCTTAAAAGATAATGGAATTACACCGATTTCGGTAGATGGTGTTGACAGATGGCCGGTACAGAGATACTTAGCAATGCTTCCATTTAGAGAAACCGGAAATGATTTTATCATTAATTTAAGAGATGGAAAAGAGAAAATGGACAGTGAAACCGGAAGAGAAGCAGCAGAATTTATGAAAGAAATGGGTCAGTATTTTAATGATGGATTTGCTGCAACAGACTATGCAACAGCACAATCAATGTTTTTAGATGGAAAATCTGCAATGTATTATATTGGTGACTGGGAAATCGGCGCTATGCAGGATGCATATAAGCAGGGTAAAATTGATTATTTTTATCTTCCTACTATTGAAGGTGCAAAAACACAGCCAAATGAATTTTGTATAAATTCTGGAATTGGTATGGCATTTAATGCAGAAACATTTGATGAAAAAACAAAAGATTTTATCTTATATGTAATTGATAATTATGGTAAATTATATGCTGGAAAACAGCAGATGTCTCCAATTAAAACCGATTTACCGGATGATGTTGAATACTCAGATCTTTATCTGAAAATTCAGGAAGATATGCAGTCTACAGGTGAAAACTTCCTGAAGCCTTGGGATACATACCTTGATTCCAATACCAATACCGTTATGCAGGATAATTTATTATTGCTGGCGTCCGGTGATTTATCAGTAGACGATTTTTGTAAACTGGTAGATGATTCTATTGCAGAATATACAAAATAAGTAAATGACATATCGAGATATGTATTATCATGATTGGTAATACATATCTCGTAACAGACTTATATAAATGAAAAGGAAGGAGTTATAATGGGCGTTATAAGAAACAAAAAGGCCTTTCTGGCATTTTTACTTCCAGGATTATTGTTCTATATTTTGGCAGTATTTTATCCAATAGAAGAGTCTATTCGATTAAGTTTTATGAAATGGGGAGGAATAGGAAAAAAGCAGTTTGTCGGATTGAAAAATTATGTAACTATGTTTCATGACGAAGTTTTTTATGAGGCATTTTTTAACAATCTGATTTACCTTGTTATTGTAGTTTCCATGCAATTATTAATTGGACTGTTTTTTGCAATATTGCTGACATATATGACAAAGCATGTGACACTGGTTAAAACGTTGTATTATGTACCATGTATTATTACAACAGTTGCTATCACACAGCTTTTTAGAAGTATGTACTCAACAGAGCCTATGGGATTATTGAATCAGATATTACAAAAAGTAGGTTTAGGTGGAATGGTAACGTCCTGGCTTGCGAAAGTAAGTACTGTATTACCAGCTGTATCCATACCGGAAGGATGGAGATTTACTGGAATGTATATGGTTATATTTTATGCTGCACTGGTTTCATTAGATCCTTCTGTATATGAGGCTGCCAAAATAGATGGCGCTTCTGAAATGCAGATATTATTTAAAATTAAAATGCCATTGATAAAAGATATTGTACTTCTGACTTTGACGATGTGTTTGACAGGAGCATTAAGAGGATTTGATATTCCATTTTTATTGACAAGTGGTGGACCGGGAAATGCCAGCGAATTAATGTCTACATATATGTATAAAAAGGCGTTTTCAAGTAACCAGTATGGTTATGGCAGTACTTTAGCGGTGTTTATTATTATTGAAAGTATTTTAGTTGTTTATATTTTAAGAAAAATTTTTACTTCAAAGGAACAAAAAGAAGAAAAAAGAATTGAAAAAGAACGCATCAGAAGGAATAGGAGGGGAAATCATTGAAGAAAAAAATAATAAAAATAATATTTGCAGTATTGATTATTCTCTTCTTAATCATTCAGATATATCCGGTCATATGGTTGTTTGTTGCAAGTGTGAAACCAACCGTAGAGTTGTCAGCAGCTCCATTTGCATTTCCAAAGAGTATTACGCTGGAAAATTTTTCTAAGGTTTTATCAGATGGTAAAATCGGTATGTATATGTGGAATAGTTTAAAGGTGACCGTTATTTCGCTGATTCTGATTGTAGTATTAAGTTCTACTGCAGGATATGCATTGTCAAAATTTAAAGTAAGAGGAACAAAAACAATTTATTCTTTCTTTACATTTGGAATTATGGTTCCAGTACAGATTACATTAATACCATTATTTATTTTTTATAGTAAACTAGGTATTTTAAATACAAGTTTTTCTTTAATATTACCACAGGTAGGATTTGCATTACCTTTATCAGTTATGATGTTTGTAAGTTTTTACGAATTTGTTCCGAATGAATTGATAGAGGCAGCGGTTGTTGATGGGTGTTCACCGCTTCGGACTTTTATTCAGATTGTGTTCCCATTAGCAAGAAATACCGTTATTACAATTGCTTCCATGTATAGTATTCTGATTTGGAATGACTTTATTTTTGCAAATACATTTATTAGTGATACTTCAGCCAAGACAGTGGCAATGGGATTAAAAGATTATGTCGGAGCATTTGGAAATGTGGACTGGGGTTCAACATTTGCTGCAATAGCAATTTCAATTCTTCCTCCACTGGTAATCTATTTTGCATTAAATAAATGGGTAACAGCTGGAATGACTATGGGTGCAACGAAAGGATAAGGTATAAAATGGATAAAAATATGATTATGCTGCCAGGAACAGCAGCAATGCTTCCCTATCTGACACATGGAAAAAGCAGGGCGATTAATGCTGAAAACAGGACGGGAGAAAAGGGAAAAGGTGGTATGGCAGCCAGCGGTCTCGGAAAATCAAGAAAAGGCAGTCCTTGTTTGAATGATATCCAGCCGGGAGAGACGGTCGTTTTAGGAGAAATAGATGGTCCGGGAATTATTCATCATATATGGATAACAACGGATAATAAAACGTCAGAAGGAGATTGCTTTGTTCTTAGGGACCTGGTTCTCAGAATGTATTGGGATGGCGAGGAAAATCCATCCGTAGAAGCACCGTTAGGGGATTTTTTCTGTTGTGGATTTGGAAAAGAGTGTTATATTAATTCCAGTCTTATAACAGTTGTCCCATCCAGAGGGTTAAATTCTTATATTCAGATGCCATTTAAAAAGAGAGCAGTTATTACATTAGAAAATCAGCATGCAAATGCAATTCCGGCTTTTTTTTATCAGATTGATTATAATTTATACAATTATCTGCCAGAAGAAACGGAATATTTTCACGCAAGCTGGAGGAGAGAAGCTCTTACCGAGCTGGGAAAAGATTATGTTATTGCAGATGGAATAAAAGGTAGTGGTCATTATATCGGTACATATATAGCATTGTCTACACTTCAAAGATATTGGTGGGGTGAAGGAGAAGTAAAGTTTTATATTGATGGAGATGAACAATATCCAACAATCTGTGGAACCGGAATGGAAGATTATTTTGGAGGTTCCTGGAGTTTTGCCAAACATGAAAACGGAAAAACGATAGAACAGACATATACAACTCCTTTTCTTGGATATCCATATTATTCAAGGCATGATGATCTGGTAAATAATTTATACCATAATGATGATTGTCCACCAATGCGCGGTTTTTATCGCTGGCATGTCATGGATCCAGTATTTTTTGATGAGGAGCTTAAGGTTACTGTGCAACAGATTGGTGTTGGACATAAAGGTTTATTTGAACGTCAGGATGATTTGTCAAGTGTTGCATACTGGTATCAGAAGGAACCACATAATGTTTTTTCAAAGCTTCCTGAGAAAGAAAAAAGATGGCCAAGATAGAAAAGGGAGCAGAAAGGTCAATTGATGTCAAAGGAAAAAATGCTTCAGGAAATTGAACGGGCACAAATAGTAATTAATCAGAATAAAGAAAAAGTTTCACAGGGAAAAATGAGGCAGAAATACCACTTTATGGCAGAAACGGGATGGATTAATGATCCTAATGGATTGATATATTTCAAAGGAAAGTATCATTTTTTCTATCAGTATAATCCATATCAGAGTTTTTGGGAAAATATGCACTGGGGACATGCTGTCAGTGATGATTTGATTCATTGGGAGTATCTTCCGGTTGCATTAGCACCAAGTGAACCTTATGAAGATCATTTGAAGGGTGGATGTTTTTCCGGAAGTGCAATTGAATTTGACGGAAAGCTATATTTAATATACACAGCAGCAACGAATCATGGAAATGGATTTGTCCAGACACAGTGTGTTGCTTATAGTGAAGATGGTATTCATTTTGAAAAATATGAAAAAAATCCAGTTTTAACAGCACCGGAAGGGATTTCGCCAGATTCCTTCCGGGATCCCAAGGTATGGAAACACGAAGACAGCTATTATATGGTATGCGGAGCTTCAAAAAATCAAAAAGGACAGGCGTTATTGTATCGCTCAGAAGATTTGATACATTGGACATTTATAAATGTATTAGCAGAAAGCAGGGGAGAATGGGGAACCATGTGGGAATGTCCTGATTTCTTTCGTATAGGAAACCGGTATGTTTTAACTTTTTCACCTATTGGTGCAGGAGAGAGGACTTGTGTGTATTTAACCGGTTCGTTTGATTATGATACCGGCAGGTTTGATTATGATGTTTCAGGAGAAATTGATTGGGGTTTTGATTATTATGCACCACAATCATTTCAGGCACCTGATGGAAGAAGAATTATGGTTGCATGGGCAAATGAATGGGAATGGATGCCATTTTTTAAAGACTGGGGACCGACTTACAGGGAAGACTGGTGCGGATTCTTTAATTTTCCGCGCGAAGTTAATATGACCAAAAGTGGAAGATTGAGTTTTGTTCCGATACGGGAGTTAAAAAAATATAGAAAAAAAACTGGTAAATATGTTCAGGACAAGTTGGTGATTTGTGATTCGCAACAAGAGTTAAAATCAGATGATGGAATAGCATTTGAGCTGAAATTTAATATAAATTTACGAGCGAGCAATGCACAGCAATTACTTGTAAAATTAAGATGCGATGAAATAAATCAAACAGTTTGTATATTTGATTTGAAGAACGGAGAATTAAAAGTAAATCGTAATAAGGCAGATGGATGGAGTAAAGGGATATCACACAGTATACTCTTTTTAAAAGAAAAAGATGTATTAGATGTTCATATTTTATCTGATCAAAGTTCCTTAGAATTATTTACTGATAATTATCAAAATAATCATTCTATGAATGTATTTGCGGGAAATGAACAAAATAAAATATATTTTCAGGCAGTAGAAGGAAGTGTTGTGCTGGAAAATGTAGAAGTGTATGGAATTGAACCGTGAAAAAATGAATTTCATTTCATGGTATGATGATATAGAAGAAAAGGAAATGATAAACCAGTTCGGAAAAGAACTGGTTTCATTTCTATAAAAACAAAAGGAAGAAATATAGGAGGAATCGTAATATGAAAAAGAGCTTTGATGTTATTGCATTGGGAGAATTATTAATTGATTTTACGATGAATGGACAGAGTGAACAGGGGAATGATTTGTTTGAAGCATGCCCTGGTGGAGCGCCATGTAATGTTCTGGCAATGTTAAATGAAATGGGAAAGAAAACAGCATTTATTGGCAAAGTTGGAAAAGACCAGTTTGGAAAATTGCTTCGAAATACGTTAAATGATATTGGAATTGATACCTCCAATCTTTTTACAGACAGTACTGTAAATACAACACTTGCATTTGTACATACGTTTCCGGATGGTGACCGTGAGTTCTCTTTTTATCGTAATCCGGGTGCTGATATGATGCTGACAGAAGATGAAATTAATACAACATTTATTTCCCAGGCAAAAATTTTCCATTTTGGAACGTTATCTATGACACAGGATAGTGTAAGAGCTGCAACAAAGAAAGCGGTTAAAGCGGCAAAGGAGAGTGGAGCACTCATTTCATTTGATCCAAATTTAAGGGAACCTTTGTGGAGTTCATTAGAATTAGCCAAAGAACAGATGAATTATGGATTTAGTCAATGTGATATATTGAAAATCTCTGATAATGAGATTCAGTTTGTTACTGGAAAAGAAGATTATGATGAGGGAATCAGATGCCTTCAGGAAAAATATCAGATACCACTCATTCTCTTAACAATGGGAAAAGAAGGAAGCCGCGCTTATTATAAGGGAATGCGTGTGGAATGTAGTGGATTTTCTGTAAAGACAATCGAGACAACAGGTGCAGGAGATACGTTTACGGGAAGTGTGCTGAATTATCTTCTGGAACATGATTTTAATAATTTGACAGAAAAGCAGTTGGAGGAACTTTTAAAGCTGGCAAATGCAGCGGCAGCTATAGTGACAACCAGAAAAGGTGTTATCCGTGCAATACCAAAAAAGAGTGAAATAGAAGAACTGCTTCAAAGGAATATGTTATAATTTATAAAAAGATTTGGACAATAAAAAGAGCTGTGGCACAGTCAGAGGTTGGGTCGGTCAGCTCTTTTTTTTGTAACCTTTTCCCATCCTCACTTGTATATATAGTGAAAGGCCTTTTAAACAGAAAAGAAATATGAGGGATCACTCATGAGAATAGCAACTGAGGTATTAGTGGAAAAGTATAAAGACCATTTATTTGCAGCGGCTTTCAATGTCTGTAAAAATGCAGCAGATGCCGATGATGTGGTGCAGGATACTTTTCTTCAATATCATACAACCAACAGACAATTTGAAAATGAGCAGCATATCAGAGCATGGCTCATTCGGGTGGCAATCAATAAAGCAAAGAACATCAATCTTTCTTTCTGGCGGCAGAAGGGTGTGCCGTTAGAAGAATATATGGAGACACTGACATTTGAGACACCAGAAGCCCAGATACTGTTTACAGAAATCATGAAGCTTCCAGAGAAGTATCGAATCGTCATACATTTATTTTATTATGAGGATTACACCATCCGGGAAATCGCGAAGATTATGAATGTGACAGAAAGCAACGTGAAGGTCAGGTTGACGCGTGGTCGCAGACTGCTCAGAAATGTATTAAAGGAGGAATGGGAAAATGACAGATAAAGAAAGATATAAACAGGCTTTTTCTTCTTTGCATGCCTCCGGACATATTTCTTTGGAGGTCAATATGAATCATAATAGAAAATTTCATCCAACACGTAAATTAATCGCAGCAAGTGCCTGCGCCATATTGTTGTTAGGTGGCAGCAGTGCCTATGCAGCGTATCATTTCCTAAGTCCGTCACAGATTGCGGATGAAGTAGCGGACAATGGAGCATTGAGCCGGGCATTTGCCGGAGAGGATGCGGTAAGCGTCAATGAGACACAGCAGAGCAATGGCTATGATATTACCTTATTAGGACTGGTGTCCGGAGAAAAATTAGAGCTTTGTGTACCACAGGAAACTCGGGAAAATGTCAGCAAATCACATACTTATGCAGCTGTTGCAATTGCAAAAAGTGATGGAACCGATATGGAATACCGTAATTTTTTTGTGGCACCGTTAATCAATAGCGTGTCTGTTTTGGATGCCAATGCAGCAACCATGGATGAGACACTTACCTGGTTCTGTAAAGATGGAGTTCTTTATGAGCTGATAGAATGTGATGATTTGGAAATATTTGCAGACCGTGGTGTACAGTTGGGAATTGTGGACAGCTTCGGGAGCGAAACGGCTGCATTTCGAATGGACAATGAAAGTGGCTCTTACCGTAAAGTGGAAGACTATGCTGGCACAATTGCACTTTTCACCCTGCCATTAGATACCACTAAGGCAGACCCGGCGGCAGCGGAGGAGTACCTTAAGAAGCTTGAAGAAGCTGCGGCAGGAGCTGAGGCAGCAGATACGGAAGGAACTGTCGGCAGAGCAGAAGTCAGCGTAATTACCGGAGCAGAAAGTAAAACTGCAGCAGGCTATATGAATCAGCAGGTCAGAGATTTCGTGGATGGAATTACAGCAGATAATTTATCGGATTATTTTGAAATCGTAAAGGATTATCCGGTATTTTCTGCTACACCGGACGAAAATGGCTGGGTAGATTTTGGAACACAGTATATTGAAAAAGAAGATTATGTTGCAAATGGCGGAAGCGGCGAAGTTTCCAATTGGCTTGCAGAGGATGAATATTTTAGCGTCAATGCGATTACCATGTCAGGAAACGATGGAAAAGAAGATGCTTCCACACTTCGGATTTCCGTTGTTTTCCGCAATGAAGACGGAAGTCTTACAGAAGCATTGTATCAGATCAAACCGGACTGCGTCGATTTGATAAAGTAAATTTAGTAAAGATATGACATAAAAAGAGGTTGTTACACCGGATAGATTTTTTACCAAAATCCGGCTGTAGCAGCCTCTTTTAAAATGCATTTTCTTATGATAAGATTATGGCAAAAATGAGAGCATTGCAAAGGTCTATGATTCCATAGATGAAGTTTTTGTGGATGATGAAGTGGATATTATTTATATTACAACACCTCATAATACCCATTATGAATTTATGAAAGCCGGAAGAGGTTGTGAGCCAGAGAAAGGTATCACCAACTGGTCCAGACGAGCAGGCAACCATCTTATTAAAAAATGATTCAGACCAGATGGCAACAGTTGCGCTTTCCATGCATTCCAAGCAGCCAAAGCGGGCAATGATAAGCTATGAAAAGGTGTTTTTATAGCTTTCTGGTATTTATAAAAAACACTCATGGTTACAGGTTAAGGAAATCGTAAGAATTCGGACATTGACGTAATACATGATATTGATTAAGATGGAATAAGATGAGAAGTAAGAAAGTTAAAGAAAATGGAAGCTTATAGTAAAGATACTTATTTCATGAATATATTAAAACAGGTTGAGGCAGAAACCAGAATTTTGCAGTCCAAGGAGCATATCCAGCATGGAACCACCACGGTATATGAGCATTGTGTTCAGGTGGCATATGAAAGTTACCTTTTTGCAAAAGAACATCAGCTTCAGGTAGAAATGGAGCAGCTGATCCGGGGTGCATTGCTTCACGATTATTTCTTATATGACTGGCATAACCAGCTGACGCCGCATCATCTGCATGGATTTTTCCATCCGGGTGTAGCATTGCGGAATGCCAGCATGGATGTGGAATTAACTCCGATAGAGCATGACATTATCAAGAAGCATATGTTTCCGCTGACACTGGTGCCGCCGAAATACTTGGAAAGCTGGATTGTCTGCTGGATAGATAAGAAATGTTCTACCAGAGAGACCTTACAGCGCAGATGCAGGGAGGAAGTATGTTAGTACAGGTAAGAGAATTTATGGGCACATGCGGAAATGTGTTCCTGCATTTTTTGGTAGCCGGCAGAATTTATTTCCTTTGGTTTGTGATTTACAGTGCAGCAGGATGGCTTTATGAAGCTACCATTTGCTCCCAGATAAAATATCATAAATTTATCAACCGTGGCTACTTAAGAGGTCCGTGGATTCCGATTTATGGAGCGGGAGCAGTGCTTAATTACTGGCTCATCGGCTGGATTGGAAATGTGCCGGCAATCTTTGTGGCAGCCATGTTTACCTCCGGCGTAGTAGAGTATATTACTTCTTATGCGATGGAGCGTATGTTCCACAAACGTTGGTGGGATTATACCAGATACAGATATAATCTGAACGGAAGAATCTGTCTTTATGGCTGCATCATATTTGGAATCGGAAACGTGATACTGCTCCACTTCGTTCATCCGGTAATCATGCAGCTTACCGCAGCAATTCCGGAGTTGGTGCTCACCAGAGTGGTACTTTTCCTATATATTCTCTTTGTAGTTGATGTGGTTTATACGACCGTACATATGGAAACCGTCCGTGCAAGAATGGAAAAGCTGGCACGGCAGATGCGGGACCGGAAAGAATGTTACCTTTATATGGCAGGGGAGCAGAAGGAGTACTGTAAAATTTACTTCGAAGAGAAGAAGGAGCGTTGCAGTAGTTTTGTGGAAGAACGGAAAGAACTGTGCGTTCAATATGTGGAGAAAGTGAAAGACCGGTTCCGGGGGTAGAAGCCTTCGGTACCGGTTTTATAAATATTTTACTTGTTTTCTTCAAGGGCATTTGTTACAATCAACACAAAGCATATATTCTGATTTTCGAGTGGCGGAAGCCAATCTAAATTTCTGGTATCAATTCAATGAATTCTATGCTTTTAAATTCTAATTACAATTTACGAACGCATAGTGCATTGGATAGGTGGAATTTCAGAATCGGAAATGAGATATGCAATCCTGCTTTTCCTTGCATTATGGGAAAAGGAGGAAACATGAAAACATTAGAAGAACTGAATCTGGTGGATGACTTTCTGGTAAACAGCCTGACCAGTCACAAAATTTACGGGGAACAGTCGGCGAGGTACATTTTGGAATGCATTCTGCGTCGGCAGATAGGGAAGCTTACGGTAGTGCCGCAGCGCTTCTTCTGCGGAGAGAATACAGAGACTCACGGCATTCGGCTGGATGTATATCTGGATGAAGAGAACGGAGAAATCTTTGATATAGAACCAGACCAGAATGATGGAAAAGAAGAAATCGTATCACTGCCCAGAAGAGTCCGGTTTTACCATGCGAAGATTGACGCAGGAAATCTGACAGCAGGGGATACCTATGGGAGTCTTCGGAATGTCATCGTAATCTTTATTACAACTTATGATCCCTTTGGACTGAATCGTATGGTGTATACAATCAAAAATGGATGTATCGAAGTACCGGGATTAGAATATGAGGATGGCGCACAGACGATATTCTTGTATACAAGGGGAAGGGAAGGAAACCCGCCGGAGGAATTAAAACAGCTACTGCATTACATGGAGCATTCATCCATAGAGAATGCTCCATCTGAAAACTTGAAAAAGTTACATCGGATGGTAACGGCAGTTAAGCGGGATGGAGAGGTAGGTCTTGCATATATGAAGAGTTTTGAGAGAGAAGAGCGGATTCGAAAACAAGGCGAAGCAGAAGGAAGAAAAGCCGGACTGGAAGAAGGTAAGAAAGCTGGTTTAGAAGAAGGCTTGCAGGAGGGAAAAGAAGTAGAAATCATAAAGCTCGGTAGTAAATTTGGAAAATCAGATGCCGAAATCCTGGCATTGCTGCAGGAAGAATTACAGATAACGGAAGAGCAGGCAAAACAGGTATTAGAAAAGTATGGAAAGACTTTGGATTTATAAAGCGATAAGATTCAGAAAGAAATAGCGAGTTATAGGACAAAAAAGAGTTGTATCGTAACGTCCATCAGGACAAATCGGTACAACTCTTTTGGTTTTTTTATAGATTATTTCATTACAATTTTACAGAATTTCTTCTTTCCACGTTTCAGAACAAATTCTTCTGCATTTTTGATATCATCCGGAGTATATGTGGTCTTGATGTCGGTTACTTTTTCGCCGTTGACGGTAACACCACCCTGCTCTACGGCACGACGTGCCTCGGAACGGGAAGCACAAAGTCCGGCAGAAACAAGAAGTCCCATGATATCGATAACGCCATCGCGAAGGTCTGCCTCTGTAATTTCAGCAGCAGGCATATCTGCATGATTGCCGCCGGAGAATAATGCTCTTGCACTCTCCTGTGCTTTTTTGGCTTCCTCTTCGCCATGAACCAGATTGGTCAGTTCGTAAGCTAAGATTTCTTTTGCCTGGTTTAACTGGCTGCCTTCCCATTTATCCATTTCGTCAATCTGCTCTAATGGCAGGAAGGTTAACATACGCAGACATTTTAATACATCTGCATCGGAAACATTTCTCCAGTACTGATAGAAGTCAAATGGAGAAGTCTTATTCGGGTCAAGCCATACGGCACCGGACTGTGTTTTGCCCATTTTCTTACCTTCGGAATTCAGAAGAAGGTTGATAGTCATCGCGTAAGCATCTTTTCCAAGTTTACGACGAATCAGCTCGGTTCCGCCTAACATGTTGCTCCACTGGTCATCGCCACCAAACTGCATATTACAGCCATATTTCTGGTATAAGGTATAGAAGTCGTAGCTCTGCATAATCATGTAGTTAAACTCTAAGAAGCTTAAGCCCTTTTCCATACGCTGTTTGTAGCATTCTGCAGTCAGCATACGGTTTACAGAAAAATGAGCACCAACTTCACGCAATACTTCAATGTAATTTAAGTCCATGAGCCAGTCAGCGTTATTTACCATAAGAGCTTTGTTATCGGAGAAATCAATAAAGCGGCTCATCTGTTTCTTAAAGCAGTCACAGTTGTGCTGAATGGTTTCCGGTGTCATCATCTGACGCATGTCAGTACGTCCGGATGGGTCTCCGACCATGGCGGTTCCGCCACCAATCAGGGCGATTGGCTTGTTGCCAGCCATCTGGAGACGTTTCATTAAGCAAAGTGCCATGAAATGTCCAACATGAAGGCTGTCTGCGGTTGGGTCAAATCCAATATAAAAAGTAGCTTTTCCATTGTTGATGAGCTCTCTAATCTCGGCTTCATCAGTTACCTGGGCAATCAGGCCACGGGCAACTAATTCATCATATAAAGTCATAATAAAAATCCTTTCTGAAAATATATTTTTTAAAATTCCGGGAAATGTTTTTATCCTGTTTCCCGCATAAAAAAGCCCCCGTCCTGTGAAAGGACGAGGGCGAAGTCTCGTGTTACCACCTTTTTTCACAGATTATTCGCATAACCTGCCTCAGTAAGTGTCCGTCACCGACAGAACTGCCATCTGCAGTGCCTTAAGGATATCTGGCAACTTACGCATCGATAACGTGTGCTAATCCGTCGCAGCCTACTCATTCAAATTTGCACAAACCATTCATTTGTAAAGTTTAATTTTGATTTGACAAATATTAAATATTTGGTGCGAAGCTCCGGGATGTATTCATAACAAGCTGCCCCTGTACCTCTCAGCAACCGGTGACTCTCTGTAGGTTTCCTTTGCTATTACTTGTTCCCATCAAAGCCTGTAACTGCCTTAATTATCCCCATTATAGGGGGTAACTTAAAATTTGTCAAACATAAGATTTTAAAAGCCGGATTTAAAAATTTGTTATTTATTGTTTAACAAATCTTAAGGAAATGTAAATTGACAAATTGCTTTAATTGTGTAATTGTATTAATGGAGTAATACACAAAAAGAAAATTGAAGATAAAAGGAAAGTTCATTCGTTTTAGTAAACAGAGATACAGGAGGTTAGGAAAATGAAGAAAATTACATTTACAGTACCTTGTTATAATTCACAGGATTATATGAAACGTTGCATAGATTCCCTTCTGGTATGCAAGGAGGAAGGGGAAATTATCATTGTAGATGACGGCTCTACCGACAGAACCGGAGAGATTGCCGACGAGTATGCAAAGGAATATCCGGATATTGTGAAAGTCATACATAAAGAAAACGGTGGACATGGTTCCGGCGTAAATGCAGGACTTGAGGCAGCCACAGGAACTTATTTTAAAGTGGTGGATTCTGATGACTGGCTGGATGAGGAAAGTTTAAAGGAGCTTCTTTCAGAACTTCGGGAATGGGAGTGGCAGGAAAAAGAAGTGGATCTGGTAGTCTGCAATTATGTCTATGACCACCTTTATGAGAATAAGACAAAGCCAATGCGCTATACCAATGTATTTCCGGAGAAGAAGATTTGTACATGGAATGACATGGGTAATTTCAAGCCGTCCCAGTACCTTGTGATGCATGCGTTGCTTTACCGCACCCAGATATTGCGGGATTGCAGGCTGCAATTGCCGAAGCACACCTTTTATGTGGACAACATATTTGCATATAAACCATTGCCTTATGTGAAAAATATCTGTTATCTGAATCTGGATTTGTATCATTATTTTCTGGGAAGAGATGACCAGTCCGTGAATGAAAAGGTCTTAATGAAGCGGATTGACCAGCAGATTAAGGTGACCAAACTGGTGTCAGACTGCGTGAACCTTGGTGAGGTATCAAAAACTTATCCGAAGCTGGCAGCCTATATGACAAGAAATATCTCTATCATGATGGCAATTTCTTCCATCCATCTGCTGCTGATTGGAGATAAGGAAGCTTATGCGAAAAGGGAGAATCTCTGGGAGCATATAAAGGCACTGCATCCAAAGCTTTATAGCATTTTAAAATACCGGAGATTAAGCGGATTTACTTATCTGCCGGGGGGTGTGGCAGGCGGTTTTGTAACCCTGACCGGTTATCGTCTGGCACGGAAGATGTACCAGTTCCAGTAAGAAACAGCAGAAATCGTATAAGAGGATAAGAAAATGGAAAAATTATACATCGGATTAGTAGATACACCGGGGCTGTTTGCGTGGATGATCCGCAAAGCCATCCGACAGGATTACATACATGTGGTGCTTGGCATGGACGAAATGCTGGATGAGTGCTACAGCGTGGGAAGAAGATTTCCTTCGATACCGCTTCTGGCGGGTTTCGAGCGGGAAGAAAAGGAAAAAATCATACGGGCATTTCCAACGGCGCGTTATATGATATTTGCCATAGACTGCACAAAAGAACAGAAGGAAAATATCAGAAAGCAGTTGAAAAAATGCTATGAAAACCGTTACAAATATCATTACTGCATCGCGGGGCTGCCTTTTATTTTATTGCAGAAGGAATTCTTCCGGGAGAAACGCTATACCTGTTCCTCCTTTATTGCCCGGGTGCTTGGGGAGAATGGATTAAAGCTTTTTTCGAAGCATTTTTCACTGGTAACGCCAAAAGATTTTTATGAATTAGAGCAGAAAGAGGTCATCTATGAAGGAGAACTTAAGCAGCTCATCTGTATGGAGCAGTATCGGACAGAAATTGCATAAGAATAAAAAGAATCTCATCAGTGTCCTGCTGTTTCTTTTACTGGCGGCACTGACCTTCTCTGCTATCTGTAAGGGAAATGATATGACAGAGGTGGCAAAGGCAGTAAGAAAAATGGATGTGTGGTATCTCTTTGGAGCCATGGGGGTTGGAATTTTCTTTGTATCGGCAGAAGGGCTGATGATCTGCTATCTTCTGCGGGCACTGGGAAATCCCATTGCAGCAGGCAGGTGCATCAAATATTCCTTTATTGGATTTTTCTATTCGGGAATCACACCGTCCGCCACAGGCGGACAGCCGATGCAGCTCTATCATATGAAAAAGGATGGGTTAAAGATATCGGAAAGTACTGTGGTCTTAATGACGGTAGCAGTGCTTTACAAATTTGTGCTGGTGGTGATTGGACTTTTCATGCTGCTGTTTGGTTATCATCCGCTAAAGAATTATCTGGGAAGCTATATGTGGCTTTTTTATCTGGGACTACTGTTAAATACAGTGCTGGTGATTTTTCTTTTAATCGTGATGTTCGGGCCAAAGCTGTTTCACAATATTGTGACAGGAGTAGAGCGGTTCTGCGTACGGTTTCACCTGCTGAAACACTCGGAGGAACGAATTGAAAAACTCTTCGGCTTTGAGGAAAAATACCGGGAGACGGTGCAGTTTTTTGCCGGACATAAGGGAAAAATCGTGGCGGTCACATTATTTACGGTGCTGCAAAGATGCAGTGTATTTTTCCTGACTTATCTTGTATATCTTGGCTTTCATTTAAAGGGCACAGATGCGCTTACGGTCATGATGCTCCAGGCATCCGTCTATATCGCCGTGGATATGCTGCCATTGCCGGGGGCACAGGGAATTACGGAGCTGATGTATAAGAGCATTTTCGCCGGGGTATTTCCGGGAACTTTTCTTACGGCATCCATGTGTGTGTCCCGTGGAATAAATTTCTACTTTTTGTTGATAACTTCTGCAATTCTTACGGTGATTGTATATATCCTGGAGCGAAAGTGCAGCAGAAAGAAACCCGCAGAAACCGCCGAATACAATTGACTTTGAGAAACTTCCCTCATATAATAAAAGTATCAGTTTTATAAGGAGGATATAAATATGGCATGTTTTTTAGTTCCGGCAACGGAAGCTGCAGTTACCACAATTGCAGAGCATGTGGTAAAGGGGAAAGAGGAACGCGCAAATAAAGAGGAACTTACCTTAAGTGAGAACAGCAAGACACCATTTTCTCATAAATTAAAATGGTTAAATCATATGCTTTGGGGCGGTTCTGCACTGCTGGCATTTGAACATATCTGGCATGGCGAAGTGACACCATGGTTCCCATTTTTAACAGCAGCAGGAAATCCGGAGGATGCGATGGCAATGCTCCATGAGATGGCAACAACCGGTGTCGCCATGGCAGTACTTGTTACGGCTGTGTGGGCTGGTATGGTAGCAGTATCCAATGTAATCGAGAAACGTCCGGTTATCGGAACAGGTAAGGAGATACAGTAATGACTTTACTTACAGCAGCCATTGCGGCAGTGATTGTAACTTTGGTATGGTATTTTAAGGACGGCACCAACGAGATGCGAATAGGAACCTTAAGTCTTATGTACTGGGGCGCCACACTGATGTGGCTGGTAGATGCGATAGTTGAGTATATAGAATTAAAGGCAGCGTATTTTACACCGGAACCGGTGGACATGCTGAATGATTTTTTCCTGGGGATATCTGTAGTGGTCTTAGGATTAATCATCTGGCTGGTAATGTTTTTAATCAAAGATCCAAAGGGCGTGCTGCAGAAACGGTTACAGAGAAAATAGAAATATTAATAGTCCCTTTTTTAAAGGTATATTCGAAGGGGCTGTAAAAAAACTCCCCTAGAAAAAAATCGCCCAGACCGTGAGGTCTGAGCGTTTTTTTGGTATAATTA
>NZ_JAOQKI010000025.1:0-39691 GCF_025567465.1 Roseburia amylophila | reverse complement strand
GAGTGACCTCCATAAGATGGATAAATCTTTTACAGAATGGGATTAGCCATCAACACGTTTTGTCCTATAACCCTCTAATCCCCTTAGTAGTATATACATCAACAACGAAAGTCCTGGCGTATGTCAGGGCTTTTGTTGTTGTCTGTGCCCGGCATCAGATAGAAAAATTAGAAGCTGCCTTTGGCAGCTTCTATAGGTGTCTGATTATAGAATAATGATTTGGTTAATTCGTAGTGTTTCCATCAGAGCCGGTACCGGAACTTCCACCGCCGGTTCCTGTACCACCACCGGTTCCTGTATTGCCGCCGGTTCCTGTACCACCACCGGTTCCTGTATTGCTGCCGGTTCCTGTACCACCATTGGTTCCGGTATCACCACCGGTATTTGTACTGGTTCCGGTATTACCATGATCTGGTGTAGTATTATCCCCACCACCGGTAAGACTTCCACTGGTTGGATTAGAAGTATCTGTTGTATTAGTAGATGGTGTGGAAGGCTGTGTAACAGAACTTGAAGTGTGTACGTTACAGGTGCTGTTGGATAATTCATCTGTCATAAGATATGGAGAATCATCCGTACCTTCAGAACCGCCAACGATATAGATACCGGTCTGTTTTGTTTCTTCCGGACAATATTCATTTGCAAGCATTCCGGAGGAAGTACAGATTGTTGCACTGACATGATGGTCACATACTTCTGTTGGAACTGTGCCGGTTGCAAAATATTCTGTTTCAACCATGCTGCCACGCGGATCACAGTCACATAAACCTTCTACGGCAAGTTTTCCGGATTTCTTACATACGACAGCAGAAGTAATTCCGCTTGGCATAGTAAAGTCTTTATATTCCAGATTTTCATGAACACGGGACATAACTGCTTTCCAGATTAACTTTGGATATCTGGTGCTGGAAAGTTCGCTGTTATCATCATATCCGCCCCATACACCACAGGTATAATATGGTGTGTATCCTATGAAAAGAGCATCGCGGTCAGAGGTTGTAGTACCTGTTTTACCGGCAATCGGCATAGAACCGAAGTTAACGATTGTACCGGTACCGGAGGTCACAACATCTTCCATGGCATTGGTTAAGAGCCATGCAGTGGTGTCCTTTAATACAGTATGGGTCTGCGGAGTATTGTCAATTAAAACATTTCCGTCATGGTCTAAAATCTTGGTATAGAATCTTGGTTTGGTATAAGTACCGCCATTTGCAACGGTTGCATAGGCGGCAGTTAATTCTAAGTTGGTAACACCTTTATAGATACCTCCAAGGCAGAGAGCCTGATTATTATCATGTTCGGCATCTAAGGTGGTAAATCCAAAATTCTGTAAATAACTGTAACCTAAATCGGTACTGATATCGGTGAGGGTCTTAACTGTTACAATATTGATGGAGTGGCAGATTGCTTCTCTTAAAGTAGTAAATCCGCGATACTGGCCATCGTAGTTACGAAGAGAACGTCCATTGGTATAAGAATAAGGAGCATCATCTTCTACAGAAGCTAAGGTCATTCCGCCACTGTCAAGAGCAGGTGCATAAGCAGCTAAAATCTTGAAGGTGGAACCCGGCTGTCTGGTGGTATCAGAAGCCCGGTTTAAGGTTTTGTTTGCGGTTTTATCACCACGGCCACCAACTAATGCTTTCACTTCACCGGTAGCCTGATCCATCAGTGTAAGGGAAGCCTGTGGCTGAATCGTAAAGGTAACGGATTCGCCGCTGCCCGGGATGGTATCTCCCTCTTCCATAATATCTGCTTTATACTGGTCAATGGCAGCCTGGGCATCTTCTTTGGAACTGAAGTTGATGTTGTAGCTGTTATTACCGGTTTTTTCACGATAGTAGGTGAGCATGGTCTGTTCACTGTAATTCTGCCGTGTACCATCGGCTTTCTGGATGGAAAGACGGTAGGAGAAAGAATATTCCACCTGACCATTGTAGTTATCTAAGTTATTGACTTCATCATCACAAATCTGCTGGAGATTAGTATTCTGGGTGGAGTAAATGGTAAGACCACCACCATAGAGTGCATTGAAAGCCTGTGTCTCGGTATAACCTAATTCATTGATTAAGTCATCCATTACCTGGTCGGTAAGGGTATCCACAAAGTAGGAGTTGACATTTGCAGTAGAAGAAGTGCTGTTATCTACAATCTGAATACGGTCGTAGACATTATCTTCTAATGCTTCGTCGTGTTCTTCCTGCGAAATATAACCCTGGTCTAACATATTGTCTAAGACCTCTTTACGGCGGGATGCGTTGTTGTCTGGGTTAGTAATCGGATTATACTTTGTCGGACTCTTGGTAATCGCTGCAATTACTGCACACTCAGAAAGTGTTAAGTCAGATACATCTTTGTTAAAATATCGTTTGGATGCAGCCTGGACACCAAGGGTATTCTGACCAAGGTTAATGGTGTTTAAGTAATTTTCCAGAATCCAGTTCTTAGATTCTCTTTTTTCAAGCTGTATAGCCAGATACTGTTCCTGTATTTTACGCTCAAACTTATCAGCCATACTGTCTTCGCTTGTCCAGTCGGTGAAGACGTTGTTTTTCAGAAGCTGCTGTGTAATTGTGCTGGCTCCCTGATGAAAATGAAAACCGGATGCAATGCCTTTGAAGCCGGCACGGATGATTCCTTTGATATCAATTCCGTTGTGATCGTAAAAACGTTCATCTTCGATGGCTACGAATGCATGCTGAAGATTAATCGGCATCTTGTCAATGGTTACCGGGTCACGATTTGTACCGGAAGTAACCAGAGTGGCAATTTCATTACCCTCATCGTCAAGAACGGTAGAGAGCTGTCCGGTAGGACTTGCATCAATATCATCTATATCTGGTGCAGAATCAATGATTCCTTTGAAGATTCCGATTCCTGCACAAATACCGACGACAGCTGCTAAGAAAAAGCAGATCAGTAGAGTCTTGCAGAAAATTACGGAAAACTTCTTACGGACCATAGTACCTTTGGAAGTGAGCTCTTTTTCCTTCCTGGCGGTACTCTTCTTTCCATAATTCATAATGTGCCTCCTTTGGATTAATAACATTATTTTCTTATTATAGCAAAAAGATACCATATAATAAAGAAAAAAGTAAAAACGCAAGGTTTTGATAAGAAATTCTTAAGGTTTCCTTGCAGGAAAAATGGAAATCATGCTACAATAAGGAAACGAAAAAAGAGGCAGGAGCAATGCAATATGTCAGAAGTTTCAAACGGAAAAGTAATATATGAAGGCGGCAGTGGTGAGATTGAAGAGAAAAAATCGCGGTTTATTGCAAATATTGCACCAGTTACCACAGAAGAGGAAGCGGTAGCATATATCAATGCTATGAAGAAAAAATACTGGGATGCAAGACATAACTGCTCCGCATTTATAATAGGAAGAAATCAGGAGCTGACCCGCTGCTCGGATGACGGAGAACCTTCCGGCACAGCAGGCCGTCCGATGTTAGACGTACTTTTACGGGAGGGCATCCGGGATGTAGTGGTAGTAGTAACCCGGTATTTTGGTGGAACACTTCTGGGAACCGGTGGACTGGTGCGTGCTTATCAGGGTGCTGTACAGGAGGGCTTAAAGAATTGTACCATCATTGAAAAGAGACCGGGAAAGCGTCTTAAGATAAGTACGGATTATACAGGACTTGGCAAGATACAGTATCTTCTAGCAGAACAGGGCGTTACGATTATGGATACCGAATATGCAGAAGGTGTGGAACTGGATGCAGCAGTACCGTTAGAACAGTGTCTGGAATTAGAAAAGAAACTTACGGATTCCACCAGTGGAAAGGCAAAGCTGATGTGGGAAGAGACCATTGAATTTGCAGATTTAAACGGTACAATCAAGGTTTTTTGATGACCTGTAAAAACTTTTTGCAAAAAATCGAAAAAAAATCGAAAAAGTGCTTGACGAATGGAATGTTTTCATGTAGAATACCCATTGTTGACACAACAAAGGGCTATCGCCAAACGGTAAGGCAACGGACTCTGACTCCGTCATTTCAAGGTTCGAATCCTTGTAGCCCTGCTCATGAAAACACCACAGCAGCGTGGTGTTTTTTTACTTTACAGGAAATTGCTTTCCTGTAAAGTAAAAAACGATCCGCGAGGATGCGCACCGCGGCATATAAGGTAGATGTCGCAAGCAGCTGCCGCAGGCGCGAGAATGTGCCCAGGCACATTCTTTTTAATAGCCAGGCATTTACAAGGAGGACACATCTATGTATTCCATGAAAAGCAGAGTAAGATATAGTGAAACAGACAGCGGACAGAAGATGACATTTCAGGCATTGACTAATTATCTGCAGGATTGTTGTATATTCCAGTCAGAGGATCTTGGAATTGGCGTGGACTATTTGAAGGAGCATGCACAGGCATGGTTTTTGGCATCCTGGCAGATTGTGGTAGAACGGCTGCCGGTTCTTGGAGAAAAAATAACAGTAAAGACCTGGCCATATAACTTTAAAGGTTTTTATGGTTATCGTAATTTTACCATAGAGGATGCTGAGGGAAAAATCTGTGCTTATGCGGATTCCCAGTGGATTTTTATGGATTTAAAGAGGGAAAGACCGGCACGGATTTCTGATAAGATGTTAGAAGAATATCAGATGGAAGAGCCTTTCAAAATGGACTATGCGGACAGAAAGATAAAACTTCCGGAGAAAATGCAGGAAAAGGAAAGCTTTCAGATTCGCCCGGAGCAGATTGATACCAATCATCATGTAAATAATGAACAGTATATTGCCATGGCAAAGAATTATCTGCCTGAGAATTTTAATATCCATAAAATGCGGGCAGAATACCGGAAAGCAGCAGTATTAGGAGACAAGGTATTCCCATTTGTATATGCAGATGATAAAATGTATCTGGTATCACTGGCGGATGAAGAGCAGAAGCCATATGCCATTGTAGAATTTGAACAATAGAAAGCAGGAAAATATGAATCTTGGAGAAAAACAGGAACTGACAGCAGTAAAGAAAGTTGAATTTGGAATGTATCTGGCAGAAAATCCGGAGGATGAGACCAGAGTGCTTTTGCCGGCAAAACAGGTGCCGGAGGGACTTTGCATTGGAGATAAAGTAGAAATCTTTTTATACCGGGATTCCAAAGATCGCCTGATTGCAACCACCCATGAACCGAAATTGGTACTGGGACAGCTTGCAGTGCTTCCGGTATTGGAAGTTGGTAAAATAGGAGCATTTTTAGACTGGGGACTGGAAAAGGATTTATTCCTTCCTTATAAGGAGATGACCCGCAAGGTAAATGCCGGGGATGAAGTCATGGTAACTTTATATATTGATAAGAGCCGCAGACTTTGTGCCAGCATGAAGAATCTTTATGACCTTTTAAGTAAAGATTCTCCATATAAAGCAGGGGATGAAGTAGAAGCAAGAATCTATGAATTCAGTGATAATTTTGGAACCTTTGCAGCGGTGGATGATAAATATTCTGCAATGATTTCCAAGCATGAGGACAGCAGCCATCTTCGGATAGGGGATGTAATTGCTGCCAGGGTAGTCAATGTAAAACCGGATGGCAAACTGGATATTACCCTTCGGGAAAAAGCTTACCTTCAGATGGACCGCGATGCACAGAAGGTAATGGAAGTGATAGATTCCTATGCCGGTGTACTGCCATTTACAGAAAAGGCATCACCGGAAGTAATCATGAGGGAAACCGGACTTAGCAAGGCAGCATTCAAGCGTGCTATAGGCAGACTCTATAAGGAGAGAAAGATAACCCTCAGCGAGCATGCAATCCGTAAAAACAGTTAATTTACGCGAGCAGCCAGAAAAACCGCATGTTTGCATGCAGATTTGGCGAGCACCGCGAATAGTTATTATTTAAATAAAGAAAGAAGGAACGAGACATGAAGAAAGTAATCGCAACAGAAAAAGCACCGGCAGCAATCGGACCATATTCACAGGCAATTGAAGTAAATGGAATGGTATATACTTCTGGTATTATTCCCGTTGTACCGGCAACCGGCGAGGTTCCGGAAGGCTCGGTAGCACAGGCAAAACAGGCACTGACCAATCTTTCCAATCTTTTAGAAGCAGCAGGCACAAATATGGACAAAGTGGTTAAGACAACTGTATTCATCAAAGAGATGAATGATTTCGCAGCAATTAATGAGGTTTATAAGACATTCTTTACCACCGATTTCCCGGCAAGAAGCTGCGTAGAAGTAGCACGTCTTCCAAAAGACGTTATGCTTGAAATCGAAGCAATCGCAATGAAATAAGACAAGGAAACATAGAAAAAGACCGGAAATCTTAAAGTCTCCCTAAAGGAAGAAAAAGGTTCCGGTCTTTTACGTTGCAATGTATTGTCTTGCAAAACCATACAGTGGATTTAAACGGAGACATCAAAGTTCCCGCCAACAGCAGGATTTACAGACAATTCCATGGCACGAATCAGGCTGTCACTCATACTCTGACTGACATCCAGCTGGTTACTCAGCATTGCAACTCCAATCGCTTCGCTGGTTGGAGTAGAGGCACTGTTGAGTGCGCTTAAAGCAGTATTGTTTAATGCTGCAATATCCATATCAGTCACATCCTTTCTGCTTTGATATGTACTTTCATTATGGCATGGCAGATTAGAAAAAGCAAGGAAACATTCATATATTTTGGAAAAGGTGGTATACTTATCCTGCTGAAGAAATGGAGGAACCATAACATGTATGATGTGATAATAATAGGAAGCGGTCCTGCGGGGCTGTCAGCAGCAATTTATGCAGGAAGAGCAAAATTTGATACACTTATAATAGAAGAAAAACCTATGAGTGGAGGCCAGATTGTCAATACCAGTGAGGTGGACAACTATCCGGGACTGCCGGGAGTTGGTGGATTTGAACTGGCGCAGAAGATGCGTGAACATGCCCAAAAGAGCGGTGTAACCTTTGCAAAGGAACAGGTCGTATCGGTGGAGGATAAGCAGGAAAAGAAACTTGTAACAACAAATCAGAAACAGTATGAAGCAAAAGCAGTAATCATTGCATCAGGAGCATCTTACCGGAAGCTTGGGGTACCGGGGGAGGAAAGACTTACCGGTATGGGAGTTTCGTATTGTGCTACCTGCGATGGAGCATTTTTCCGGAATCGGACTGTTGCGGTGGCAGGCGGTGGTGATGTTGCGTTAGAGGATGCCCTCTTTTTGGCAAGAGGTTGTGAAAAAGTATACCTCATTCACCGGAGAGACAGTTTCCGTGGCGCAAAAGTGTTGGCGGAGCAGGTGCAGACAAATGAAAAAATTGAAATATTATATGATACCGTAGTAGAGGAAATCTGCGGTGAAGGAATGGTAGAGAAAATCAAAATATTAAATAAGAAGACACAGGAAGAAAAAATGCTTCCGGTAAATGGCATTTTTATTGCTGTGGGAATGGCACCGAATACCGTAAAAGTAATACCGGATCTGGCATTGGATGATACAGGATATATCAAAGCCGGAGAGGATGGAAGGAGCAGTGTGCCTGGAATATATGCAGTGGGAGATGTCAGAACCAAGCAGCTGCGTCAGGTGGTAACTGCAGTAGCAGATGGCGCCAATGCCATTGCTTCTATGGAAAGTGATGGAGCAATTTCGTAAAAGAATGGAAAGAATGATGTAAAAAAAGCGGGAATTTTAGGTTGACATGATAGATTAGCTGCGCTATAATGACTCTGTAATAAATGTAATAAATTTGTAACAAATCGTTAGGTTTGGAGGTTTTTATGTATAAGAAAGCGTTAAGATTAACAGCCTGCGGACTCGCAAGCGCATTATTAATCACTGGAAGCAATACAACAACATATGCAGCACCAGTCGCAGGTGTTACTTCAGCAATGGAAGTGGGGGCTTCCAATGACACATTAGTAGCAGGTTTTTCTTTGACATTCAGCAATTATATGGCAAGCAGTGAGCTTGTAGCAAAGGCGAATGTGGCAACTGCACAGAATAATGACACACCTGTTGTTACAGAAGGGGATGCAGCACAGCAGGATACAGCAGAAGAGGCACAGCCGGCAGAAGAAGATCCGTTCGCAAATGTGGTAATTGCACAGGTTGATAACTATGTAAATATCAGAAGCGAAGCATCAGAAGACAGTGAGGTGCTTGGTAAGCTTTATAATAATTCAGCAGCAACCGTCCAGCAGACCGTAGATGGCTGGTATCAGATTACTTCTGGTACCGTTACCGGTTACGTTAAGAGTGAATATGTAGTAGTCGGCAACGAAGAACTGGCCCGTTCCGTCGGACGTCGTGTAGCAACTGTAAATGAAGATGCAGTTACTTTATTTGTGAGAACAGAGCCTTCTACCGATTCTAAGAAACTTGGAATGGTTGCAGGACTGGATGACTTGACAGTTACAGATGAGTCTGTAGATGGATGGGTAAAAGTTTCCATCGAAGAGGGCGAGGGATATGTATCCGCTGATTATGTAACATTATCTACTGAATTCGTTCAGGCAGAATCCAAAGAAGAAGAAGCCGCAAGACTTGCAAAAGAAGAGGCTGAAAGAAAAGCAGCAGAAGAAGCCGCAAAGAAAGCCGCAGAAAAATCTTCTAAGAGCAGCAGCTCATCCTCCAGTACATCTGGTGGTACATCTACATACAATGCACCATCCGGATCTGATGGAGCAGCAGTTGCAAACTTCGCAAGCCAGTTCGTTGGTAATCCATATGTAGCAGGTGGAACAAGCTTAACAAACGGAGCAGACTGTTCCGGATTTGTAATGAGTGTGTATGCACAGTTTGGAGTATCATTACCACATTCTTCAGGAGCAATGAGAGGCTGCGGATATGAAGTTGGTACAGACCAGATGCAGCCGGGCGATATCGTATGCTATAGCGGACATGTTGCAATTTATGTTGGTAACAACACAATCGTACATGCCAGCACACCATCTTCAGGAATCAAATTTACATCACCGATTGACTATAAGCCAGTTCTTTCCGTAAGACGTATTTTCTAGGATGTCCGGATTTGATTTACGCGAGTAGCGAGAAAAATCGCATGCTTGCATGCAGATTTGGCGAGCACCGCGATAACTCGAGAAACTCGCAAAGCGTGTTTCTCGTAGTTTATGGTAAAATTAAGGATGAAATAATATTGAAAAAGATAAACAGGGACTGTTGCGGTTGCAACAGTCCTTTTTTTACTTTACAGGAAATTGCTTTCCTGTAAAGTAAAAAACGTTCCGCGAGGATGCACACTGCAGGTAGACATTTGGAAAAAAGCAGATATAAAAATTTGATACGTTAATAAAAAATATTCTATTTTTATCTGGAAAAACTGCAATTATAATAAAATCAGCCAATAAAGTGGCGGAGGCGCATTATTATAGAATGAAAGGAAAGGCAGGTTACCACAGATGGAATATACAGCATCAGAACAAAGATATGAAACCATGAAATACAGAAGAGTAGGAAAGAGCGGATTGTTGTTTCCAATATTGTCCCTTGGTTTCTGGCATAATTTTGGAACCAATGATAATTATGAGAACATGAAGGCGATGTGTTTTACGGCATTTGACCATGGAATCACACAGTTTGACCTGGCAAATAATTATGGCCCGGAATATGGCAGTGCAGAGAGTAATCTTGGCAGGATCATGCGGGAAGAACTGCATGCCTACCGCGATGAATTGTTAATTACAACGAAAGCAGGTTTTGATATGTGGCCGGGACCTTATGGGGATCATGGCAGCAGGAAGTATCTGATTGCGAGCTTAGACCAGAGCTTAAAACGTATGGGACTTGAATATGTGGACATTTTTTATCATCACAGAATGGATCCGGATACGCCATTGGAAGAAACCATGCTGGCATTAGACCAGATTGTAAGAAGCGGAAAAGCACTATATGTAGGAATCTCTAATTACGATGGAGAATATATGAAACAGGCGGCTGAAATCTTAGAAGATTTAAAGTGCCCTTTTGTGATAAACCAGAACCGCTATAATATCTTTGACCGTACGGTAGAGAATAATGGCTTGTTAGAAGCTGCAAAAGAGAAGGGGAAAGGTGTGATTGCATTTTCTCCACTTGCACAGGGAATGCTGACGGATAAATATCTCAATGGAATCCCTGAGGACAGCCGGATTAAAAGAGATGGAAGATTCCTTCATGCATCCGACCTTACGGAAACAAGAATGCAGCAGATTAAGAGCCTGAATGAAATTGCAAAGCGCCGTGGACAGACACTGGCACAGATGGCATTAAGCTGGATATTAAGGGATGAGACGGTAGCAAGTGTTCTGATTGGCGCATCCCGTCCACAGCAGATATTAGATAATTTAAAGATTGTAGATGCACCGGCATTTACCACGGAAGAGTTAGAAGAAATCGAAGCTGTCTGCAGAGCCTGAATCCTGGACGCAGATGCAGTTTTAGAAAAAAGAATAGAAGGAATTGTTCATACAATTTTCTAATCAAAATAGTTATGTGAACGAATATGATATTATGTAAATATACATATGGGGAAGAGGGACTATTTTGAAAAGTGGAAAAGAAATTCATTTGACGGAAAAGAAGTGTAAATTGCAATCAGACAATTTTACACTTCTTTTTTGAAAATATACAATATGCACAAAAAAGAAAAGAACGTCGAAAAAAAGTGCTGGAAATTATAAAAAAGTCCCAAAAGTTATCCACATCGAAAAATGTGGAAATATCGAAAAAAAGGAGTTATACACCAAGTTATACACATTATCCACAGAAAAAAGGAGAAAAATATAGGTTTACATAGCAAAAAATAAGAACAGATGTTTTGTGAACAAATGATAAAGTTGATAACTTTTCAAAAAAATATACAAAATCTATTGACATTGCAATATTGAAAAAATCATATAAAATTGTCTGAAAATGTCAGTTTATTTACAAAGGTGTAAAAAGGCAATCGGAGAAAATAATTACAGAAAATTTGCACAATGGTTGAAAAAAACAGGAGCTTTTGCTATACTACTTGCATAAAAGCGCATGAAAATGCACAGAATAAGACAGGTGTAAGATGTTAAAGAAAATCGATATACTGGGAATAGAAGTAGATAATTATACAGTCCGTGAAGCAATGATGCAGGTAGAAAATTATCTGGATAACACGGTAATGAATACCATAGAGACCATAGATATGAAGATGCTAGAACTGGCAGGACGGGATGAAACAGTACGGGCGTGCATGGAACAGCTGGATCTTGCGGTAATCGGAGAGAAGGAGATTCTGATTGCGGCAGATGTTCATTCCAGCCAGCGGATCAGTGAGACAATCAATCATGATTTTTTCAGGGAATTCATCAAGCGGATTATCCGTAACCATAAGAGAGTATTTTTGTTGGCAGAAACCATTGCTCAGGAAGAACAGCTGGAGCATTTCCTTGTAGGAAAATACGAACAGATTGAGGTGGCAGGTCATTGTGCGATAGAGGAAAAGTCCAATGACTTTGAAAGTGTGGTAAATGAGATTAACAGTGCCAGTGCAGATGTTATTTTTTCCATTCTGCCGTCTCCGTTACAGGAACAGTTTTTGACAGAAAATAAAAGCAAACTGGATGCTAAAATATGGTATGGGTTGAGCAGTGATTATGCACCGCGTTCCCGTATCAGCAGAATATCCCAGATAGCGGGCAGATTGATTCATAAGAAGAAACTGCAGAGCAAATTACACAAATATAATAAAGATTAAAGGAAACGGATGGTTATGGGTCTGGGATATAAAAGACCGGCCATAGTGGATTATTTGTGTATGACAGCAGGAACCTGCCTTATGGGTATAGCAATTCAGTCCATCTATGACCCGGTAGGAATGGTTGTTGGTGGATTTACCGGAGTTGCAATTCTCATCAGACAACTGACAGTAAAATGGATTCCCGGAGGAATTCCGTTATGGTTTACGAACCTGGCGCTGAATCTTCCGGTTTTTTTATGCGCATGGAGAAGAAAGGGAAAGAAATTTTTGTGGCGGGCATTATATGGAATGGTAATGCTGTCTTTCTGGCTTCTGGTACTGCCTCACTGGAATATAGCCCAGGATGATTATATGCTGGCAGCTATTTATGGCGGATGCATCTCCGGAGCGGGAATCGGTCTGGTTCTGGTGACGAAGTCCTCTACTGGAGGGACAGATATGGTAGCCACTTTATTACAGCGTTTTCTTAAACAATATACCATTGCACAGATTATGCTGGTGTTAGATGGTATTATTGTGTTAAGCGGAATGTTTTTCTTTGGAGTAAAGCCGGCGTTATATGCTGTGGTGGCAATTTTTATAACAACGGAAGTATCGGATGCAATTATGGAAGGTATCAAATATTCCAAGGCGGCGTATATCATTACGGAAGATGCCGCTGAAGTGGCAGATGCACTGATGCACCGGATGAACCGCGGTGTTACGGCGATTCATGCAAAGGGAATGTATTCCGGAAATGAGAAGGACATACTCTTTTGTGCAGTGTCGAAAAAGGAAATTGTAGAGTTAAAAGAGATAGTAATGGAACTTGACTCGAAAGCTTTTGTAATTGTGACGGATGCCCGGGAAGTGCTGGGAGAAGGTTTTTTGGAATATTAGCATAAAAATATTCACATTTCCTCTTTATTTTTTTGACGTTTTGCATTAAAATAGGATTCAAAGAGTTTTATCTTTCACAAAAGGATGCGAATTTTTTGTGAAAGTTGTCCAGTAACTGGGGCGATATTGATAAGAGAAGGAGAAAAAAGTATGATTTCAAATCAGATACTTCAAAACACAATTGACGGTTTGAAAGGGATTACAAGAGTGGATATGTGCATTATCGATACTGAGGGGAAAGTATTGGCAACCACATTTCCCGATGCAGATAATTATATCAATCCTGCATTGGCATTTGTAGAATCTCCGGCAGACAGTCAGGTGATTCAGGGATGCCAGTTCTTTAAAGTTTTTGATGATCATCAGATAGAATATGTTTTACTGGCAAATGGTGACAGTGATGATGTGTATATGGTGGGAAAAATTGCTGGTTTCCAGATTCAGAATCTTCTGGTAGCATATAAGGAACGGTTTGATAAGGACAACTTTATTAAGAATCTTTTATTGGATAATCTTCTTTTAGTAGATATTTATAACCGTGCGAAGAAGCTTCATATTGAGACGGAAGTACGCCGCGTGGTATATGTTGTAGAAACCAACCGGGAAAAGGACGGAAATGAACTGGAAAAAGTACGCAGTATCTTTGGCGGCAAGTCCAAGGATTTTGTGACAGCGGTAGATGAGAAAAATATCATTGTGGTAAAAGAACTTGCAGAAAATGAGACCTATGAGGATTTGGAGAAAACGGCAGAAGTTATCTTAAATCTGTTCAAGGCAGATGAAGACTGCGAGGCTTATATCGCATATGGTACCGTAGTAAATGAGATTAAGGAAGTATCCCGTTCTTATAAAGAAGCCCGAATGGCATTGGATGTAGGAAAGATATTCTTTGAAGAGAAGAATATTATTGCGTATTCTGCACTGGGAATTGGACGTCTGATTTATCAGCTCCCGATTCCACTTTGCAAAATGTTTATCAAAGAGATTTTCGATGGAAAATCTCCGGATGATTTTGATGAAGAAACACTTACTACCATCAATAAATTCTTTGAAAACAGCCTGAACGTTTCAGAAACATCCAGACAGTTATACATACACAGAAATACACTGGTATACCGTCTGGATAAACTGCAGAAAAGTACAGGCTTAGATCTTCGGGTATTTGAAGATGCCATTACATTTAAAATTGCGTTAATGGTAGTAAAATACATGAAATATATGGAGACATTGGATTACTAAGCAGTAGTTTTAGGAGGAACACATGATTAAGCTTGAACATGTAAGCAAGTCATATTCGGCAGGAATACCGGCATTAAATGATATCAGTCTTAATATAGAAGAAGGGGAATTTGTTTTTATCGTTGGAAACAGCGGCTCCGGAAAGTCAACACTGATTAAATTATTGTTAAAAGAATTAGAGCCGACCAAAGGGGTTATTACGATTAACAACCGTAATTTAAATGCAATCCGGAGAAAACAGATACCGAAATATCGGCGTAATGTAGGTGTTGTGTTCCAGGATTTCCGCCTTTTAAAAGACAGAAATGTATATGAGAATGTAGCATTTGCCCAGAAGGTAATAGGTACTCCGGCAAGGCTCATAAGAAGCAGTGTACCGACCATGTTATCTATGGTAGGGCTGGCTGCCAAATATAAATCTTATCCAAAACAGTTGTCCGGTGGAGAACAGCAGAGGGTTGCCATTGCAAGAGCACTGGTAAATCAGCCGAAGATTCTTCTGGCAGATGAGCCGACCGGTAATCTTGATAACCATAATGCATGGGAAATCATGAAGCTCTTAGAGGAGATTAACCAGAAGGGAACGACAGTAGTCGTTGTTACACATAATCTTGAGATTGTCAAGGCAATGAAGAAACGTGTAATCACAATGAAGAAAGGCGTCATTATCAGTGACGAGAAAGGTGATTGCAGCGATGAGGATTAGTTCGTTTTTCTATTCAATAAAACAGGGTATCAAGAATATCTGGCGTAACAAAATGTTTTCAGTAGCATCTATTGCGACCATGTGTGCCTGTATCTTTTTGTTTGGACTTTTCTATTCGATTGTAGAAAACTTCCAGTCAATGGTAAAAGAGGCAGAGGAAGGCGTTGCAATATCTGTTTTCTTTAATGAGGGAATCTCGCAGGAACAGATAGATGAGATTGGTAATAAAATTGGTAAGCGTGTGGAAGTTGCCAGCTATGAATTTATTTCCGCAGATGAAGCGTGGGAAAGGTGTAAAGAGACATATTTTGGTGGTTCAGAAGAAGCAGCAGAGGGATTTGCGGAGAATCCACTTGCTAATTCTGCCAGTTATGAAATTTATATGAAAGATGTTTCCATGCAGGATGCACTGGTTACATATTTAGAGTCCTTAGATGGCGTAAGGGAAGTGCATCATTCTGCAGTGGTGGCAAATACATTGTCTGATTTTAATAAACTGATTGCGTATGTTTCCGGAGGCATTATCTTAATCCTGCTTGCGGTTGCTATCTTCTTAATCAGTAATACCGTTACAGTTGGCATTTCGGTACGAAGAGAAGAGATTGCGATTATGAAGCTGATTGGAGCTACGGATTCTTTTGTGCGGGCACCATTTGTAGTAGAGGGTGTGCTGATTGGGCTTCTGGGTTCTGCATTGCCACTGATTCTGCTTTACTTCATGTATGGCAAGATTATAGTATATGTAGCGGACAAATTCAGCTTTTTAGATAATATTATGAATTTTATTCCGGTTGCAGAACTGTTTCACAGTCTGGTTCCAATTTCACTGCTGTTGGGAGTGGGAATTGGATTTGTTGGCAGCCGGCTGACTATTAAGAAGCATTTGAAAGTATAAGGACAAAGGGTATCGCCTGTGTACTGGGGCAGTCACAGGGATACCCTGTTTTGAATATATAAAAGGTGATGAGAATAAGATGAAGATACGAAGAAAAGTAACAACCGCAATACTGACAGCTGTGATGTTACTTTCTCCGGTGATGGAGATATCTGCCAGCAGCCTGTCTGATGCACAGAAGGAAAAAGAAAATTTAGAGAAGCAGTTAGAGGAGGCCCAAGGTGTCATTGATGGGCTGAAAGATTCCAAGGCTGATATTCAGACGAAGGTAAAGGAATTAGATCAGCAGCTTACAAGCATTTCTCTTGAAATTACCAATACACAGGCACAGTTAGAGGAAAAGAGTGCCGAGATTACAGATACCCAGAGCGAATTAGAGGATGCCCAGGCGGATGTGGCAAGCCAGGCAGAAGCTATGAGCAAAAGGATTCAGTTCATGTATGAAAATAGTGGAAAAATGTCATATCTGGAAGCTTTTTTTCGATCCGGCAGTATGACAGAATTTTTGAATCAGGCAGAATATATCCGGCAGATTTCAGAATATGATAGAGATATGCTGCAGCAGTACAATGACAGTGTACAGACCGTGGCAGATGCCAAGGAACAGTTAGAACAGCAATATACAGAGCTGGAAGAATTGAAGGCACAGGTAGAATCCCAGCAGCAGACCGTGCAGGCTCTGATGGATGCCAAGGAAGACGAACTGGATAAGGTAAAGAGTGACATTACGGTGGCACAGTCGGATGCAGATGCAGTACAGGCAGAGATTGATGCACAGAATGAAATTATTGCGCAGATTCAGGCAGAGGAAGCCAGAAAAAAAGCGGAAGAAGAGAAACGAAGACAGGAAGCAGAGGAAAATGGAACTACTCCGGATACGACTCCCGGAGATGTATACGGTGGCGGGGCTTTTGTATGGCCGTGTCCGAGCAGTACCAGGGTAACCAGTGATTACGGAACGCGATTATCTCCGACCCAGGGAGCATCCTCTAATCATAAGGGACTGGATATTGGGGCAAGCTATGGTGCGAGTATTGTGGCGGCGGCAGATGGAACGGTTTCCTATGCAGGCTATAATAATGGAATGGGCAACTATGTAATGATCAGCCACGGCAGCGGGCTATATACAGTATATGGGCATGCTTCGGCACTTTTGGTATCCACCGGTGATAAAGTCACGGCGGGACAGACGATAGCCCAGGTAGGAAGTACCGGTATATCTACTGGAAATCATTTACATTTTGGCGTATCCTTAAATGGAAGCTATGTAAGCCCATGGAATTATCTGAGTAAATAGTAAAAGAGGAAGAAAGATGGACGAAATAAGGGAAGAGACAAATTCAGCAGAAGCAATCAGGCAGGAAATAAAGGAAAAGAGAAGAACTTACTGGCGTGGTGCGATTACCGGTGCTGCTTCGGTCATGGCGGTATTACTGATTGTATTATTGATTGGTATTTACAGTGGTGCTGTGGTAATTGGTGGAAAAGGTGGAACAGGAGGCAGCCAGACGGTAACAGCATCAGATGGTGATCTGCTTTCAAAGGATGTCATCAATAAGCTTGACAATCTGGCAGACCAGATTAATGCAGATTATTATGAAGATGTGGATCGGGAAGACTTGATTAACGGAATGTATAAAGGCTTGTTTGAGGGGATCGGAGACCCGTACAGTGAGTATTATACCCCGGAAGAATATGAAGATATCATGATATCCACCCATGCAAATTATTATGGAATCGGAGCAGGACTTACCCAGGATAAGAATACCATGGAAGTATCCGTTACCCATATTTATGATAATTCTCCGGCACAGGAAGCAGGATTAAAAGAAGGCGATAAGATAGTCAAGGTAGATGATATTGAAGCCACTTCTATGGAACTATCGGAACTGGTAACCAACATCCGTGGCGAAGAGGGAACCACCGTTCATCTGGTAATTGAAAGAGAAGGGGAATCAGAAAATCTGGAATTTGATGTGTCCCGTGCCAAAGTAGATATTCCAACAGTAGCTTATAAAATGTTAGAAAACAATATCGGATATATACAGGTATCTGAATTTGCAGAGAATACACCAACCCAGTTTTCGGATGCAATTACAGATTTACAGGGTCAGGGTATGGAGAAGCTGGTTATTGATTTACGTGATAATGGCGGCGGAATGGTAGTATCCTGTCAGCAGATGTTGGATATGATTCTTCCGGAAGGAACCGTTGTTTATACGGAAGATAAATATGGCAACCGTCAGGATTATACTTCTGATGCAGAGCATTATCTTGATATGCCGATTGCAGTATTAGTCAATGGCAATTCCGCCAGTGCATCCGAGATATTTGCAGGAGCCATCCGGGATTTTGATTATGGAACACTGATTGGAACCACAACCTTTGGAAAAGGCATTGTGCAGAATATCATGCAGTTAAAGGATGGCAGTGCCATTAAGCTTACGGTAGCAAAATATTATACACCAAACGGTGATAACATCCATGGAACCGGAATTACACCGGATGTTGAAATTGAATATGAGTACACCGGAGATACCGAGGGTACTTATGATGAGATGCAGGATAATCAGATATTAAAAGCCATTGAAGTATTGAACGGAGAAGAATAATGAAGATGAATGACGAAGAGAAGAAAAAACTTATCATTCGCTATGTGGTGGCAGTAATTCTTTTGGTAGTTACCATTCTCGTACTTAATGGGATGTATCAGGATGCGGAAGAGCATGACAATGCACAGAATACAGAAATTACAACAGAGATAAATCATGAGTGAATTAAATGAAAAGATTCGGCAGCAGTTAATGGAATGGGCAGAACCGGATTTTGGCACCTTTTCCGCCGGATTGATTCCGGGGGAAAAACATGTGCTTGGAGTAAGGCTGCCCTTACTTCGTTCTTATGCAAAAGAATTAGCAAAAGGAGACTGGCAGACTTACCTTTTACAGGCATCGGATGATTCCATGGAAGAGACCATGTTGCAGGGCATGACCTTAGGCTATGTGAAAAGTGATTTCGCAGGAATCCGTCCGTATCTTGATGCCTTTCTTCCAAAGATTAAGAACTGGTCGGTATGTGACAGCACCTGTGCAAGTTTAAAAATTGCCAGAAAAGAGCCGGAGGCAGTTTTAGAATATTTACTGCCTTATCTTCGCAGTGACGAAGAATTTTTCATCCGGTTTGGCGTTGTGATGTTATTAGATCATTTTATTATGGAAGACTATATCGACCTTGTCTTAGAAGAGGTGGATAAGATTCATCAGGAAGCCTATTATGTGAAAATGGCAGTAGCCTGGAATTTGTCCGTGTGTTTTGTGAAGTTCCGGGATAAAACACTTTCCTATCTCAGGACAAATCATCTGGATGACTGGACTTACAATAAGACGATACAGAAAATCAGGGAATCCTATCGCGTGACCAAAGAGGATAAGGAAATGCTCTTAAAAATGAAACGGAAAGCAGAAAAATAGACTTTTCAACCAATATTAAGGAAAATATAATTGATTCGAAGCCGGGAAACCACTATAATGTTTATAGTGGTTTTTCTTACTTTACAGGAAATTGCTTTCCTGTAAAGCGAAAAAACGCTCCGCGGGGATGCGCACTGCGGCGTATAAGGTAAATGTCGCAAGCGACCGCGCAGGCGCGAGAATGTGCCAAGGCACATTCTTTGTTATACAGAAAATCATAAGAATATAAGAAAGTTGGTGATACTGTGGTTGAATTGGACGCATACCGATACAAATTGGGAACCTATAAGGCTCCACTGCAGGAAGTGAGGGATTCACTTTGACTTAGCAGATAAGTCAAAAAAAATCGAAGAATTGGAACGGGAGATGGAAGCACCAGATTTCTGGAATGATGCAGAAGTGTCCCAGCAGAAGATGAAGGAGTTAAAAAGCTATAAGGATGACGTGGCAGTCTGTGCACAGCTGGAAGAGAAACTTTCCGACATTGAAACACTGATTGCGATGGGAGATGAAGAGAATGATGTTTCCCTGATTCCGGAAATCGAAGAAGAGATAAAGGAATACGAAGAAGCGTTTGAAAAGATTCGGATCAAAACCCTGTTATCCGGAGAATATGATAAAGACAATGCAATTGTATCCTTACATGCAGGAGCAGGCGGAACAGAATCCTGTGACTGGGCATCCATGCTATACCGTATGTATACAAGATGGGCATCCGATAAAGGATTTGCCATTGAAGTACTGGATTCCTTAGATGGAGATGAAGCAGGAATCAAATCCATTACCTTTCAGGTAAACGGAGAAAATGCTTACGGTTATCTGAAATCAGAAAAAGGCGTACACCGTCTGGTGCGGATTTCACCGTTTAATGCGGCAGGAAAGCGTCAGACCTCCTTTGTATCATGTGATGTGATGCCGGATATTGAAGAAGACATTGATATTGAAGTAAAGGATGAAGATATAAGGATTGATACCTACCGTTCCAGTGGAGCCGGTGGACAGCATATCAATAAGACATCTTCAGCAATCCGGATTACCCATTTTCCGACGGGAATTGTAGTAACCTGCCAGAATGAGCGTTCCCAGCACATGAATAAAGACAAGGCAATGCAGATGTTAAAATCCAAGCTATATTTATTGAAACAGCAGGAAAATGCAGATAAAGCAGCAGATATCCGTGGCGAAGTCACAGAAATTGGCTGGGGAAATCAGATACGCTCCTACGTATTGCAGCCGTATACTATGGTAAAAGATACCAGAACCGGCGTAGAGACGGGAAATACAGATGCAGTATTAGATGGAGATATTGATATTTTCATTAATGGATATTTAAAGTGGCTGTCACTGGGCTGTCCGGAGAAGATGGGAGAGTAAGATGGAAAAAGTAATCATACCACTGGTCATTATTCTTGTCATTGTGGGAGTGATAGCAGGCGTGTTTTTCTATGTGAAAAATAAAGTAAGAAAATTTTCGCAGGATCTCTTTGGAACAGATTCTTTAGTGGAAGGCTGGAAGAAACAGGAAGAGGAGCTGTCTGTGACACCATGTTCCGTATCCGGAATGACAAGATTATTAGAACCACAGATACAGCGGGATTTCCCGGAATTTAACTGGGTGCAGTTTAAAAATAAGGCAGAAGATGCATTGAAATTGTCATTGATGGCAATTTCCGCACATAGTATAGGAAGGGCAGAGAGCCTGTCGGAAGCACTTAAAGAAGAAGTGGCAGCAAGAATTGAGCAGAATCAGACAGCAGGTGTAAATGAGGTATATGAACGTATCCGTGTTCATCAGACTGAGATTGCCAGATATGAAAAACAAAAGGGAAAATGCATTATTACACTACAGAGTGCAGTGGAGCATATTCACTATAAAGAAAAAGACGGAAAACTGATTTCCGGTAAAAAAGATTTGTTAGAACAGACCAAGTACAACATGGAACTGATGTATATCCAGGATGAGAGCAAAGTCAGTGCTGATAAAGGGGTAGGACTTACCTGCCCGCACTGCGGTGCTCCGGTTACATCTCTTGGAGCGAAATACTGTGAGTTCTGTGGCAGTGAAGTAATACCAATCAATATGCAGGTTTGGTCTCTGCAGCATTTTTACGAAGTTACATACCAAAAGGTGTAATGAAAGTATATAACATAAGAAAACAGGAGGTTTGTTATGGGTTTAATTAAAGCAGTAGCACAGGCAGTTGGAGGAAGTTTTGCAGATCAGTGGTTAGAGGTAATCGAGCCGGATGATATGGGAGATCAGACCGTCTTTACCAGAGGTGTGTTGATTCGCCGTGGACAGAATACAAAGGGAACTGATGATACCGTATCTAATGGTTCCATCATCCATGTATATGATAATCAGTTTATGATGTTAGTAGATGGTGGAAAAATCGTAGACTATACTGCAGAGCCGGGATATTACAAAGTAGATAATTCTTCTTTGCCATCCCTGTTTAACGGACAGTTAAAGGATACTTTAAAAGATTCCTTCGCACGTATCAAATTTGGTGGTCAGACACCGGATAAACAGAAGGTATTCTTTATAAATCTTCAGGAAATCAAGGGAATCAAATTCGGAACAAGAAATCCAATCAACTATTTTGATAATTTCTACAATGCAGAATTGTTCCTGCGTGCACACGGAACTTATTCCATTAAGATTGTAGACCCGATTCGTTTCTATGCAGAAGCAATTCCAAGAAACAAAGACAGGGTAGAAATCACAGATATCAATGAACAGTATATCTCTGAATTCTTAGAAGCATTACAGACATCCATCAATCAGTTATCTGCAGATGGTGTCCGCATTTCCTATGTATCATCCAAGGGACGCGAGCTGAGTAAATACATGTCAGAAACTCTTGATGAGGAATGGAACCAGATGCGTGGTATGGAGATTCAGGCAGTAGGTATTGCAAGCATCTCTTACGACGAGGAATCCACTAACCTTATCAATCTGCGTAACAAAGGTGCAATGATGGGTAGTGACCCGAATGTAATGCGTGGTATTGCTGTTGGAAATATTACGGAAGGTATCCGTGATGCAGGTTCTAATGCAGCAGGTGCAATGACCGGATTTATGGGTGTTGGAATGGGAATGAATGCATTCAACAGCAGCATGGACAGCTTAAATCAGATGACTGCAGGCATGCAGCAGAATCAGCAGATGAATAATGGAACACAGATGGCAGGCGGAGCAGCAGGCGTGCAGCAGGCAGCACCGGCTCAACAGGCAGCTCCGGCACAGCAGGCAGCAGCACCGGCAGGCAATGAGTGGACCTGTGAATGCGGAACAACAAATACCGGAAAATTCTGCTGTAACTGTGGAAAACCGGCTCCTGCACCGGCAGTAAAGACAGACTGGACCTGTGAGTGTGGAGCGGTAAATACCGGAAAATTCTGTACTAACTGCGGAAAACCGGCTCCGGCAGCAGACTGGACCTGCGAATGTGGAGCAGTAAATACCGGAAAATTCTGCAGCAATTGTGGAAAACAGAGACCATAAGGGAGGAAGGAGCACTGCATGTCAGTAATTAGTTTTAAGTGCCCGAATTGTGATGGCGAACTGATTTTTGACCCTGCTTCCGGCGCATATAAATGCGAATATTGTGGCTCAAAATTTACACAGGAAGAACTGGATGCCATGAAGCCGGCGGAGGAACAGGAAAAACCTGCCGGCAGCATGGATGGAAGCCAGGCTCCTGAGAATACAGACGGAACACAGGAAGAGAAGAAGACAGAGGAAGAAGCAGTCATTTATACCTGCCCGAGCTGTGGTGCGCAGATTGTAACAGATGCAACCACGGCGGCAACCTTCTGCTATTATTGCCACAATCCGGTAGTGCTTTCCGGAAGATTATCCGGAAACTATATGCCGAATAAGGTCATTCCGTTTGCAATTGACCGTAAAGAAGCAGAAAAACGTTTTATGGAATATGTAGGCAGGAAAAAGTTTGTTCCAAAGGCATTTTTCAATAAGAAACAAATTGATAAATTATCCGGTGTATACTTTCCGTTCTGGATTTATGATACCAGGATGAACGGTAATCTTTCGGCAGAGGCAACCCGTGTCCGGGTATGGCGTTCCGGAGATGAAGAATATACCGAGACAAAATTCTATGAAGTAGAACGTGGCGGAGATGTATCTCTTTCCAATCTGGAACTGAATGCATTACAGAAAGCTAACAAAGAGCTGGTAGAGGGTGTACTGCCATATCAGTTTGACAAGATGAAGGATTTCTCCATGGGGTATCTTTCCGGCTTCCAGGCAGAGAAGCGTGATATTGAAAAAGAAGGCGTAGCCGAGGAAGCAAGACGAGAGACAAAGGATTATGCAACCAGGCTCTTGCGGGAAAGCGTATCCGGCTACGACGGTGTGAAGGTACATAACTGCGGATTTTCTAATGGCAGTGAGAACTGGAATTATGTGCTTCTTCCAATCTGGACCATCACCTATCGTGCCAATAACGGCAAGATGTATTACTATTCCATGAATGGACAGACCGGAAAAGTATGTGGAGAACTTCCGGTAGATTATAAGAAGCTGACTCTGGTTAGTGGAATCATATCAGCAGCAGTGCTGGTACTTGGATTGTTAGGAGGGCTGCTGATATGGTAAAGAAAAAGATAATCGTACCATTACTGCTTTTATGCAGTATGTTATTTGCTGTTCCTGTTATGGCATCAGAGCCAAAAGCAGCTTTCGTCTATGATGATGCAGAGCTTTTTGACCAGAGTGAAGCAGATTCCATCAGTGAAAAAATCAGCGATTTTTCCAGTGAGACCGGCTGGGAAATTTATGCATTTACCACAGAGGATGCGCAGGGGTATACTTCCCAGGAGTATGGAGAGAATACCTTTGACCAGTATGCCACCGGCATGGATGGCGTTGCTTTTGTCATTGACATGGATAACCGTGAAATCGCAGTGGTTCATTTTGGAGAAGCAAACCGCTATTATACGGATGAAAGAGTAGAAAGTATTCTGGATGAAGGCTTCAATTATATGGGAGATGCAGAGTATGCAGATGCCATGGAGGCAATGATTGATGAGGCAGAATATTATTACGGACAGGGTGTGCCTTCTGGTCAGTATAATTACGATGAAGAAACCGGGGAATATGATTACTACGAGAAAAATACGCTGACCTGGTTTGAAATCCTGATTACCTTACTGGTGGCATTGGGTATCGGTGGTGCATTCTGTGGAATCACCATTGGAAAATATCGCCTGCATTTTGATAAGTACAAATATGATTATCACAAGAACAGCCATGTAAATCTTACAAACAGTACTGACCGTTTTGTAAATCAGGTAGTAACCCATCGTCATATCCAGAGGGAATCTTCTGGTGGTGGAAGTGGTTCCGGCAGAACAACAGTACATACCGGAGCAGGAGGACGAAGCACCGGAGGCGGAAGCCGTAAATTCTAAGAGCTTTCGGATAAGGAAAGCAAATATAAAAATTCGTCAATTTACCCATATGGAATCCGAAAAAGGTTCCATATGGGTACTTTTGTATAAAAAAGAGAAATTTACTTGTAATGGCTGTATATATGTGCTATCATCTTTCTGGTGAAAACAGTTGTGTTTGTACCACAAACAGTCGGAGGGGAATATGGCAGAGAATACGAAGTATTTTGTGTTGAAAGAGAAGGCTGTACCGGAGGTATTGCTGAAAGTAGTGGAAGCGAAACGTCTTTTAGAATCCGGACGTGTAACATCTGTACAGGAAGCAGCCGAGCAGGTAGATATCAGCCGGAGTTCATTTTATAAGTATAAAGATGATATTTTTCCATTTCACGACAATGCGAAGGGGAGAACAATTACGATGGTAATCCAGCTGGATGATACGCCGGGATTATTATCAACCGTTTTGAATATTGTGGCAGAGTTTCATGCCAACATATTAACTATCCACCAGTCCATACCGGTAAACGGGATTGCATCCCTGACACTGAGTATTGATATTCTGCCGGAGACAGGAGATTTGTCACAGATGGTAGATAAGATTGAAGGACAGGATGGAATACATTATCTGAAAATATTAGCCAGGGAGTGAAACAACAATGAAAGCAGCAGTAATGGGATATGGAACAATTGGTTCCGGAGTAGTAGAAGTATTGAACATTAATCATGACAGCATTACAAAACGTGCAGGCGAAGCAATCGAAGTAAAATATGTTTTGGATTTACGGGATTTCCCGGGAGACCCGATTCAGAATAAAATCGTGCATGATTACAAAGTAATTGCAGAAGACCCTGAAATTGGCATGGTAGTTGAGACAATGGGCGGTGTAGAACCGGCATATACTTTTGTCCGTGCCATGTTAGAGGCAGGAAAGCATGTAACAACTTCAAATAAGGCATTAGTAGCAGAGAAAGGTGCAGAACTGATTGCACTTGCCAAAGAGAAAAATGTGAATTTCCTGTTTGAAGCCAGCGTAGGAGGCGGTATCCCGATTATCCGCCCATTAAATTCCTGCCTGACTGCAGATGTAATCGAAGAGATTACCGGTATTTTAAATGGAACTACCAACTATATGCTTACCAAGATGAGCGTAGAGGGTTCTGAATTTGCAGATGTATTAAAGGATGCACAGGATAAAGGATATGCAGAGAAAGATCCGACTGCCGATGTAGAAGGCTTTGATGCATGCCGTAAGATTGCAATCTTAACCTCTTTAGTATGCGGACAACAGGTAGACTTCAGTGACATTCATACGGAAGGAATTACCAAAATCAGTGCAACAGATATCAAATATGCAAAAGCAATGGGTAAAGCCATTAAATTACTGGCAACCAGCCGTAAAGTAGGAGACAGCTATTGTGCAATGGTATCTCCATGTATGCTTCCACAGGAGCATCCACTGTATCCGGTGAATGATGTATTTAATGCAATTTTTGTACATGGTAATGTATTAGGAGATGCAATGTTCTACGGAAGTGGAGCAGGAAAACTTCCAACCGCCAGTGCTGTTGTGGCTGATATGGTTGAAATTGCAAAATTCAAAGACACCAACCTTCCAATGGAATGGAGACCGGAGAAATTAGAGCTTGCAGATTATAAGATGGTAACCAACCGTTTCTTTGTCCGTACCAAAGCAGACGAAGCAGCAGTAAAGAATGCATTCGGAGCAGTTGAGTTCGTTGCAGCAGAAGGTGTAAACGGAGAACTTGGATTTGTAACAGAAGAAATGACAGAAGCAGCATATGAAGAGAAAGCAGCAAAACTTGCTGATATTCTTCAGATGATTCGTGTAAAATAGTTGCGAAAAACCCTCCTGGAAATTATAATTGTACTAAGGGTATAAATATAATTTCAGGAGGGTATTTTTATGTCAAAATTTATTATGGCGTTAGACGCCGGAACCACCAGCAACCGGTGTATTCTCTTTAATGAAGACGGTGAAATCTGCAGTATGGCACAAAAAGAATTCCGTCAGATGTTTCCGAATCCAGGATGGGTAGAACATGATGCCAATGAGATATGGTCGACGCAGCTTGGGGTAGCAGTAGAGGCAATGTCTAAGATTGGTGCTACGGCAGCAGATATTGCAGCCATTGGAATCACCAACCAGAGAGAGACGGCAATTGTATGGAACAAAGAGACCGGAGAGCCGGTTTATAATGCGATAGTCTGGCAGTGCCGCCGGACCGCTGATATTGCAGATGCGTTAAAGAAAAAAGGATTGGAAGATTCCTATCGTAAGAAAACAGGATTGATTATTGATGCCTATTTTTCGGCAACGAAAATCAAGTGGATTTTAGATAATGTGAAGGGTGCAAGGAAATTAGCGGAAGAAGGAAAGCTGCTCTTTGGAACGGTAGAGACCTGGCTGATCTGGAAACTGACGAAAGGGGAAGCACATGTAACCGATTATTCCAATGCGTCAAGAACCATGCTTTTTAATATAAACACATTAACCTGGGATAAAGATATTCTGGCAGAGCTTGATATTCCGGAGAGCATGCTGCCAAAGCCGATGCCGTCAAGCTGTGTATATGGTTATACAGACCCGGCATATTTTGGAAGTGCGATACCGATTGCCGGTGCAGCAGGAGACCAGCAGGCAGCTTTGTTCGGACAGACCTGCTTTTCCGAAGGAGAAGCGAAGAATACATATGGTACAGGCTGTTTCCTTTTGATGAATACAGGAGAACGTCCGGTATTTTCAGAAAACGGACTGGTCACCACCATTGCCTGGGGGCTGGATGGCAAAGTAAATTATGCACTGGAAGGCTCTATCTTTGTGGCAGGTGCGGCAATCCAGTGGCTGCGTGATGGTATGCGTCTCATTGACTCCGCATCGGATTCAGAGTATATGGCGACCAAAGTAAAAGGAACTCATGGCTGTTATGTGGTTCCGGCATTTACCGGACTGGGTGCACCATATTGGGATCAGTATGCAAGAGGAACAATTGTAGGAATTACCAGAGGAACCAATAAGAATCATATCATCCGGGCAACTCTGGAATCTATTGCTTATCAGGTGGAAGGAGTTATCTCTGCCATGGAAGCGGATGCTGGAATCGAAATCCGTTCCTTAAATGTAGATGGAGGAGCCAGTGCTAATAATTTCCTGATGCAGTTCCAGTCAGACATGATACAGGCACCGGTCAATCGTCCGGCATGTGTAGAGACAACAGCAAAAGGTGCAGCATATCTGGCAGGACTTGCAGTAGGCTACTGGAAGACCAAAGAAGATGTGATAAAGAACCAGCAGATAGAGCGGGTATTCCATCCACAGATGGAAGAGGAAGAGAGACAGAAGAAATTAAAAGGCTGGAAGAAGGCAGTAAAATATGCCTTTGGATGGGCAAAAGATACAGAAGAAGAGGAAGAGGCGTAAGCCACTTCCCGGTTTTGATATATGATACATTATGATATATGCGTCAGCGGCATAAAATCAATCTGAAAGAATAGAAGAGCCGCATTTTTCACAATGAAATTTATAATAATAATAGCCAGTGCAATCCAAAGAAATACTTCCCGGAAATGCATGCCAATACGAAGCCTTCCCTTAGAGAGCCGCTCAATAGTCTGGGAAATCATAAACCAGGTGCAGAGCACAAAGGCATATGGCACAAAGGGATGATAAACCAGTGAGTGCAGGAAATCCCCATGCAGTAAAAAAGCTATCGCTCTGGTGCCGCCGCAGCCGGGACAGTAAAGTCCGGTCAGGCTGTGAAGCACACAGGGGAAAAGATATTTTGAAAGCTGGATATTCGTTGCTTTTATAAAAAGCACCAGCAGAAGAAGAGTGCCTATGATGCACCAGCCGGTGATATATAATCCGTTGTCCATAGCAGTGGACGTTTTTTTCTTTTCCATATAAACCCTCGCAAATCAGTATTCAAACAAAATATAGAATCTGTTGGTAGTATACAATTGTCATAAGGGAAAGTCAAAGTTATTGTGTTTCACCCAAGATATGTGTATAATAAAAAGAGGCACTTTTTTCAGACTTTGGAAGGAGGAGTGGTTTATGCAGATTGATGGATGGAATCCGAAAGATATAGGATATGATACCGGGTACAATCATACATATGGGGTCGGAACTGACACAGATGCGAAGAGTACCGGGGCGGCAGATGGCAGCAAAGGCGAATGCCAGACCTGTAAGAACCGGAAATATCAGGATGGTTCCAACGAGAATGTTTCTTTTAAATCAGCTTCCCACATCTCTCCGGAGGCGGCGGGAATCCGTGTGGCAGCCCATGAGGCAGAACATGTTTCCAATGCTTATACCAAAGCAGCAGAAGGAAATGGTCAGGTGGTATCTGCAAGCGTAACACTTCGTACCGGCGTATGCCCGGAGTGCGGAAGAGTATATGTGGCAGGCGGAGAGACCAATACCACCATTAAGTATCCGAACGAAGCGAACCCATATCAGCAGGAGCGAAAGAGCCAGGATGCGGCAGATCTGACCGGAGCCAGAATCGACACAAGAAAATAAAACAGGAGCATGAGATAGATGAAAAGAAAATCAGCAGAAATAAAACGTATCGCAAGAGAAAATCTTACCGGACATTATGGATTGCCAATGGGAGCCATGGTAGTATCGCAGTTAATCGTAACTTTACCGACCATGTTCTTTTCCTGGAATTTGACTCCGTATTCCGGAAAAATGGAGTGGGCAATTTATTATGTAGCAGCATTTATACTGACATTGCTGGGGGTTGTTTTAAATATAGGAATTCTCCAGATTGCCCTGCGAATGGGAAGAAAGCAGCCATATAAGTTTACCGATATGTTCTATGGATTCAATCATCATCCGGATAAATACATTCTGGCATACCTTTTATTTATGGTTGTGGTATTAATTCCGATGCTTCCGGCAATCGCAGTCTCTGTTGGAATGTATGTAACTGCCATTTCCGGCAGCATGGCAGTGACAAAGGGATTCTTTATTGGTTATGTAGTAGCTATGTGTGTGCTGGGAATTGGTGGAGAAGTGATTGCATTTATTCTTTCCTTAAGATATTCCATGCTGTTTTTAATATTACTTGAGGATAATACCAAGGGAATCCGGCAGGCAATGAGGGAAAGTAAAGCACTGATGCAGGGCAACAAGGGAAGATACTTCTATATCATGTTAAGCTTCCTTGGCTGGTCCTTCCTTGGTCTCCTTTCATTTGGAATCGGCTTCCTGTGGATTGGACCATACTATACACAGACACAGGTGACATTCTATCGTGATATTACAGGAGAATTAGACCGGACAGAAAACCAGACAGACCCATACGGAACACGACAGCAGAATCCGCAGTACAGTACATGGAGTGCTTCAGTATAAAAATAAGAAAAGAAAAATGCCGGGAAATCAGAATTGGTTTCCCGGCATTTTTCTTTTGCATATATTTACTGGTACATCTGATTCATTTCATTAAACTGCCGCATCAGTTCGTTATAATCAGCGGTATTTCCGTTGGACATCTGGTTGATGAAATCGGCGTTGGTAAACATCATGACAATGACGAAAGTATAAAGTGCAATAGTAAGTACAAGACCGATAATTCCAAGGACGATACCGATTTTGCCGGTGGTGGAAAAAGTCATCTCGCCGCCACGGGAAAGAAGTCCTAAAATAATGGCAAGTGCTCCACAAGGCAGTGCTGCATACAGGCAGCAGAAAGTTACAATGGAGACAATGCCAAGAGCAATGGATGCGGTGGCAAGTCCGGTGGAACGTTTGTCCATGTAATTACGTTGCGGTGCCTGGTTCATATTATATGAATAATTGGGATTTGGTTGATAGCCGTTTGGCTGCTGTTGAAAATCCATAAAAAACCTCCTCAAATCGTGAATAAATCCAGTATACCATTTTCTTCCGGAAAAAACAATAAAACCCAAAATCTTCCCTTTTGCAGAAATGCCGGATATGCTATAATGAGCGCAAACGCATCAACAGGAAAGGAAATACAAGATGGATATAACAGCAAAAATTGCCGAAGAACTTGGAATCAGAAAAAATCAGGCACAGGCAGCAATTCAGTTAATTGATGAAGGAAATACCATTCCTTTTATTGCCCGGTATCGAAAAGAAGCAACCGGCGCATTAAATGATGAAATATTACGTAACTTATTTGACCGGCTGACTTATCTTAGAAACTTAGAAGAGAAGAAAGCACAGGTCATTGCCAGCATTGAAGAACAGGGCAAGCTGACGGACGAACTGCGGAAACAGATAGAAGAAGCACAGACACTGGTAGTCGTAGATGATTTGTACCGTCCATACCGACCGAAGCGCAGAACCAGAGCAACCATCGCCAAAGAGAAGGGCTTAGAGCCACTGGCAAATGTAATCAGTCTTCAGATGCTTAAGACTCCAATCTTAGAAGAAGCAGCAAAATATATCAACGAAGAAAAAGAAGTTCATACTGCAGAGGAAGCGTTAGAAGGCGCCAGGGATATTATTGCAGAGCATATTTCCGATGAAGCAGATTATCGTATCCGCATCCGTGACCTTACCGTAAAACATGGTCGGATTGTATCTGCTGCCAAAGATCCGGAAGCAGAATCTGTTTATGAAATGTATTATGATTTTGATGAGCCGATTGCAAAAATGGCAGGACATCGTACCCTGGCATTGAACCGTGGAGAGGCAGAGAAAATACTGACAGTAAAAGTAGAAGTGCCGGAAGAACAGATTATTCCGTATTTACAGAAAAAGGTAATAACCAAAGATAATGCCATAACCAGACCTGTTTTGGAAGAAGTAATCGAAGACAGCTATAAGCGTCTGATTGCACCGGCAATCGAGCGTGAGATTCGAAGTGACCTTACGGAAAAGGCAGAAGACGGAGCAATCAAAGTTTTCGGAAAAAACTTAGAACAGCTTCTGATGCAGCCGCCAATTGCAGGACAGGTTGTGCTTGGCTGGGATCCGGCATTCCGTACCGGATGTAAGCTTGCAGTGGTAGATCCGACCGGAAAAGTATTGGATACGACAGTCATTTACCCGACAGCACCACAGAATAAGGTAGAGGAAGCAAAAGTAGTATTAAAGAAACTGATTTCCAAGTATCATATTACACTGATTTCTCTTGGAAATGGAACAGCATCCCGTGAGTCAGAGCAGATTATCGTGGATTTATTAAAAGAGATTCCGGTAAAAGTACAGTATATTATTGTAAATGAAGCAGGTGCTTCCGTATATTCTGCAAGTAAACTTGCAACAGAGGAATTCCCAAACTTTGATGTGGGACAAAGAAGTGCCACTTCCATGGCAAGACGGTTGCAGGATCCGCTGGCAGAGCTGGTTAAAATTGATCCGAAATCCATCGGAGTCGGTCAGTATCAGCATGACATGAACCAGAAAAAATTAAGTGAAGCCTTAGGCGGCGTGGTAGAAGACTGCGTAAATAAAGTTGGTGTAGATTTAAACACCGCATCCGTATCCCTGCTGGAATACATTTCCGGTATCAGCAAAGTGATTGCGAAAAATATCGTGGCATACCGGGAAGAAAATGGAAAATTTGCATCCAGAAGCCAGCTTTTGAAGGTGGCAAAATTAGGACCGAAGGCATATGAACAGTGTGCCGGTTTTCTTCGTATTACCGGTGGAAAGAATCCGTTGGATGCAACCGGCGTGCATCCGGAAAGTTATGAAGCAACCAGAAAGCTTTTGGAAAAATTAGGATATTCAGAAGAAGAGATAACCGGTAGCGGATTAACCGGGATTTCAAAGAAGATTTCAGATTATAAGAAACTGGCAGCAGAATTGGAAGTAGGAGAACTTACTTTACGGGATATTGTAAAGGAACTGGAAAAGCCGGCAAGAGATCCGAGGGAAGATATGCCAAAGCCGATTCTGCGGAGTGACGTACTGGAAATGAAGGATTTGACCCCGGGAATGGTATTAAAAGGAACCGTCCGTAATGTCATTGACTTCGGTGCCTTTGTGGACATCGGAGTACATCAGGATGGACTGGTACACATTTCCCAGATGAGCGAACGCTATATCAAACATCCACTGGAAGTGGTCAGCGTGGGAGATATTGTAGAAGTAAAAGTAATGAGCGTAGATCTTAAGAAACAGAGAATCCAGCTTACTATGAAACTGTAAATAAAAGGTAACAGATAAAATTGGGTATTGACAAGGAAAAAGTGAAGTTCTACAATAAACCCATAGTAATTGAATAGGAAGTCTTCGGGGCAGGGTGATATGCGAAGCATAGATTCCCGACCGACGGTGATTGTGCATGACACATTAGTCCGTGAACTGTAGTATTGCAGTTGATTTGGTGAAAATCCAAAACCGACAGTATAGTCTGGATGGGAGAAGATAAGTGACCATTAAGGTGATTATTTTGCGTGCCCCGGATAGTTTTATCCGGGGCTTTTATGGTACACCAATACTCCGGACATCCCTTGCAAGAGCTAAAAGTAAAGAAAAAGGAGTAAAAGAAATGAGTACAAACAGTGTAACAACAAACAGCAACGTAAAAACAGGTGTAAATGCAAGATATCTGACGATGACAGCAATGCTTTCAGCCATTGCGTTCATCCTGATGTTCCTTGATTTTGCAGTTCCGTTTATGCCAAACTTCATCAAACTGGATATTTCAGAACTTCCGGCATTGATTGGAGCATTTTCCATGGGACCGGTCAGCGGAATTGTAATCTGCCTGATTAAAAATCTGATTCATCTGACTATTACAACCACAAGTGGTGTTGGAGAATTGTCCAATTTCATTCTTGGAGTAGCGTTTGTGCTTCCGGCAGGACTGATTTACAAATTTAAGAAGAACCGCAAAGGTGCATTAATCGGTTCTTTAGCAGGAGCACTTTTCATGGCAGTATTCAGTGTGGTATCAAACTATTTCCTGGTATATCCGTTCTATACAGCATTTATGCCGGAAGATGCCATTATTGGTGCTTACAATGCAATCGCTTCTGCAGTAGGCGGACATATGGATAATTTATTGGAGTGTCTGGTAGTATTTAATATGCCATTCACCTTCTTAAAAGGTATGATTAGTGTTGGAATTACATTTTTGATTTATAAACATATTTCACCAATTATCAAAGGAACCAACAGCCGTAAGAATTAGACGTCCCTTTTTTGCCCGACACAAAATTGATAAAGAGTTTGTCTATTCCCGAAAATAATGCTATACTTCAATCAGAAAAGTAAGCAGGAGGAAAGACAATGCCAATTGAATTTGATGTAAAAATAACAGCGAACGATATGTACCGGTTTAATATGTATCATATATATACCAGTTTTACCGGAATCTTTTCCATCTTGGCAGCGGTGCTTGGATTTGTAGCCGCAGTGGGAACCTATGGAAAGGTAGATACCATGTATACGGTGCTTTACATCATATTTGGCATTGTCTTTCTTTTTTATTTTCCATTAACCTTGAAAATGCGGGCGGCAAGACAGATTTCCATGTCAGAGGCACTGAAAAGTACACTGCATTATATGTTGGATGATGAAGGTGTCCATGTATCTCTGGGAGAAGAAAATGCCCTGCTGGAGTGGAAACAGATTTATAAAATGGTGTCAACAAAGCATAATGTTCTGATTTACAGCAGCCGCGTGAATGCATATATCCTGCCGATGGAAATTGTAGGTGGGCAGTACGCAGCGTTGAAGGAACTGGCAGATAAGAATTTGAAGAAGCACCAGAATTGTATGAAGAAGAGATAGGAAGAAAAGTATATGGTATATGAAACATTTTCGGCAGAAGAAACAGAAAAGTTAGGCGAACAGATTGGACGGGAAGCAAAGCCGGGAGAAGTGTATACATTAATCGGAGATCTGGGAGTAGGAAAAACCGTTTTTACCCAGGGAATAGCCAAGGGTTTGGAGATAACAGAACCTATCTGCAGTCCGACTTTTACTATTGTGCAGGAGTATGAAGAAGGAAGAATGCCATTTTATCATTTTGATGTATACCGGATTGCGGATATTGAGGAAATGGATGAAATCGGCTATGAGGACTATTTTTATGGAAATGGTCTGACCATGATAGAATGGGCAAATCTGATTGAAGAAATTTTACCGGATCATTACCGGCAGATAACAATAGAGAAAGATTTGGAAAAAGGATTTGATTATCGCAGGATAACAATAGAAGAGGTGGAACGATGAAAATATTGGGATTGGACAGCTCCGGACTGGTAGCCAGCGTAGCAGTAGTAGAAGATGATGTGCTGTTGGGAGAATTTACTGTAAATTATAAGAAAACACATTCACAGACCTTGCTGCCAATGTTAGATGAACTTGCGAAAATGATAGAACTGGATTTGGATACATTAGATGCCATTGCAATTGCAGCGGGCCCGGGCTCATTTACCGGACTTCGGATTGGCTCTGCAACAGCAAAAGGATTGGGACTTGCACTGGATAAGCCGTTGATATCCGTACCGACCGTGGATGCACTGGCATACAACCTCTATGGGCATAGAGATATTATCTGTCCATTAATGGATGCCAGAAGAAACCAGACCTATACCGGTTTATATCAGTTTGAAGACGAAAAAATGCAGGTATTGTGCCCACAGTGCGTTGTGGGAATTGATGAGATTGTAGCAAAGATAAATGAAAACAATGCTCCGGTTGTATTTTTGGGAGATGGTGTCCCGGTATTTACCACTTATATAGAAGAAAACTGTAAAGTGCCATATTCCTTTGCACCGGCACATGTGAATAAGCAGCGTGCAGCAGCTGTTGCAGCTTTAGGAGAAGAATATTACAAAGCAGGTAAATTAGAATCTGCAGAAGAACACAAACCGGAATATCTGCGCCTTTCCCAGGCAGAACGCGAGAGGATGGAACAGCATGGAAATTCGTAGAATGTCAGAGGCAGATGTTTTTGATGTAGCAGCCATAGAGGCAAAAGTTTTTTCACAGCCATGGAGCGAGCAGGGATTTCGCGATGCTCTTGCCATGAACCATGTGATTTTTCTGGTGGCAGAAGAAGCGGGTTCCATCTTAGGATATTGTGGAATGTATATGGCATTAGATGAAGGCGAGATTACCAATGTGGCAATAAGTGAAGCCTGCAGAAACAGAGGTTATGGGGAACAACTAGTAACAGAACTAATGCAGCAGGGTAGAAAACATGGTATTCGCCGGTATGTTTTAGAGGTAAGGGTATCCAATGAGCCTGCCATTCGCCTGTATCAGAAACTTGGATTCTCTGTACTTGGAACTCGAAAGAATTTTTATGAAAAGCCCTCAGAGGATGCATATATCATGAGCAGGGTCCAGTAATTTCCACTGCAAATTTATTGGAATGGTTCTATAATGAAAGAGAACCACAAGATAAGAGACGGAGGATGCGAAATGGTTTGCAATTGTTGTGGAAAAGAAATCGAAGAACGAAAACAGGATTATATTTATATAGAAAAAGAATGGAATTATTTTTCTACTAAGGATGGTGTGAAAAGCAAACTGCGTGTATGCGAGTCCTGCTTTGATGCATGGACAAAACAGTTTGTGATACCGCCTTTAATGGAAGAAGTAACAGAAATTGTATAGAGAGCTGAGGAAATAGAATGTTAGATGTCTGTTTATTAGGAACCGGTGGAATGATGCCATTGCCATATCGATGGCTGACTTCACTGATGACAAGATATAATGGCAGCAGTCTGATGATTGACTGTGGCGAAGGAACCCAGATTGCAGTAAAAGAAAAAGGCTGGAGCTTTAAGCCGGTGGATATTATGTGCTTTACACATTACCATGCGGATCATATCAGCGGACTGCCTGGAATTCTTCTTACCATGGGAAATGCAGAACGAACTGAGCCGCTGACGATGATTGGACCAAAGGGACTGGAACGTGTGGTAAATGCACTGCGTGTGATTGCACCGGAACTGCCTTTTGAGATTAAATTTATAGAACTGACGGAACCGGAAGAGACTATAGAATTAAAGGGATATACGATTCATGCTTTCCGGGTGAACCATAATGTTACCTGCTACGGCTATACCTTGGAGATCCCAAGGGCTGGAAGATTTTCAGTGGAACATGCATTAGAACGGCAGATACCGCAGAAATACTGGAGCCGCCTGCAAAAAGGTGAAATGATTGAAGAAGAGGACAAGACCTATCTGCCGGAAATGGTATTAGGCCCGCCAAGAAAAGGCATCAAGCTGACATATTGTACTGATACCCGCCCGACGGAGAGCATTGCAAAAAATGCCAAAGATTCCGATTTATTTATCTGTGAAGGTATGTATGCAGAAAAAGAGAAACTTGCAAAAGCGAAACAATATAAACATATGACTTTTTATGAAGCAGCACATCTTGCCAAGGATGCCGGGGTGAAAGAAATGTGGCTTACCCACTTCAGCCCTTCCCTTGTAAGGGGCGAAGACTATATGGATGCTGTAAGGAAGATATATCCGAATGCATATTTAGGCAAAGATGGAAAGAGTGTTACACTGGATTTTGAGGAGGCGTAAACATGAAGAAACGTACAGCAGGCATAATTAAGACAGTTATTATAGGTGTGATTTGCGTTGGAATTGTGGCCGGATTTTATTATTATCTGACAAACCGCTCACCAAGAAGTGTGGAAACAACAGGAGAAACAGATGAGATAACCTCTGTTTTAAGTAAAAATTTAGAGAAGGATTATCCGGCGTCACCTCGTGCTGTAATCAAATATTATAATAGGATTCTGCTCTGCCTTTATAATGAAACTTACGATGATGAGCAGTACCAGAAGCTGTTGGAGAAGATGCGTGCACTGATGGATGAAGAGTTATTGGAAAACAATCCGCAGGATACATTTTCAACCCAGATGCAGAATGATATTGCGGCTTATAAAGCAGAAAGTAAGATTATAGCAACAGCATCTGTCTGCGATACAGATGAAGTGGCTTATAAGAAAGTAGAGGGAAGTGATTGTGCCTATGTGACGGCATCTTATTTCCTGCGCTCTACCAAGGCATATAACCGGGCTAACCAGGAATATGTGCTGCGTAAGGATGAGAATGGGGACTGGAAAATATTAGGATTTGTGGCACTGGAAGGAGACAATGGTGATGCAGAAAAATAAAGGAGATATTGCAATTCTTGCAATAGAAAGTTCCTGCGATGAGACTGCGGCAGCAGTTGTAGTAAATGGAAGGGATGTGAGATCGAATATCATTTCATCCCAGATCGCATTACATACCTTATATGGAGGTGTGGTTCCGGAAATTGCATCCCGTAAACATATTGAGAAAATTAATCAGGTAATAACAGAAGCAATGCAGGAAGCGCAGGCAGACTGGGCAGATATAGATGCAATCGGTGTAACTTATGGACCGGGATTAGTGGGTGCCCTCCTGGTTGGTGTGGCAGAAGCAAAAGCAATCAGTTATGCAAGAAATATTCCACTGGTAGGTGTGCATCATATTGAGGGACACATCAGCGCAAATTATATTGAAAATAAAGAGTTAGAGCCGCCATTTTTATGTCTTGTGGTATCCGGCGGTCATACACATCTGGTAAAAGTACTGGATTATGGAAAATATGAGATACTTGGAAGAACCAGGGATGATGCAGCAGGTGAAGCCTTTGATAAAGTGGCGAGAGCAATCGGATTAGGCTATCCGGGTGGACCAAAGATTGAAAAAGTAGCACATGAAGGAAATCCTCATGCTGTGGAATTCCCAAGACCGAAGATTGCAGATGGGGAGTATGACTTCAGCTTCAGTGGCTTAAAGTCTGCTGTTTTAAACCATCTGAACAGCTGTAAAATGAAAGGTATTGAGATTGTGCAGGCGGATATTGCAGCATCTTTCCAGAAAGCGGTTATTGATGTGCTGGTGGGAAATGCCATGCATGCCATTGAAAAATATCAGATTGATAAATTTGCTATTGCGGGCGGAGTGGCTTCTAATGGAACCTTAAGAGGAGCAATGGAAGAAGAGTGCCGGAAGAGAAATGTGGCATTTTATCATCCGTCGCCGATTCTCTGTACCGATAATGCAGCAATGATAGGGGCAGCAGCATATTATGATTACCGGGCGGGAATCCGTTCCGGACTTGATTTGAATGCAGTACCAAACTTAAAATTAGGAGAACGTTAATGGCAAAGTATACAGCAATCGTGCTTTCTGCGGGAAAAGGAAGCCGCATGGGAAGCTCTGTCCATAAGCAGTATCTGCTTCTTTGTGGGAGGCCGGTGATTTATTATACCCTTAAGGCATTTGAAGAAAGCCCGGTAGATGAAATCGTATTGGTAACCGGTGAAGGAGAAGAGGAATACTGCCGGAAAGAAATTGTAGAAAAATATAAATTGCATAAAGTAACGAAGATAGTAAAGGGTGGTAAGGAACGTTACCACTCTGTTTTTCAGGGCTTAAGTGCGTGTGAACATACGGATTATGTACTGATTCATGATGGGGCACGCCCGTTTATCGAACAGGAAGTCATCCGACATACAATGGATGAAGTGCAGAAAAAACATGCATGTATTGCAGCTGTGCCGGTGAAGGATACCATAAAAAAGGTAGATGAAAACGGAAAAGTAGAGGATACCCCACCAAGAAAAAGCCTTTATATGGTACAGACACCACAGGCATTTTCCTATTCCCTGATTTATGATTCTTATCAGAAGATGATAGCGGATGGAAGAGAAGATGTTACAGATGATGCAATGGTAGTGGAGGCGTATGGAAAAGTTCCGGTATATGTAATAGATGGTAGCTATCGCAACTTTAAGATTACAACACCGGAAGATTTGGAAATGGCGGAGTTTATGCTGAATGCAGGAAATCCCGGTAAAGGTGTATGTTCATAGAAAATAAACCATCCGGCATCAGTGGGAAATCAAATGGATATATTTTGAAATTTTGAAAAAATGAAAATAATTGTTGACATGCTATCTATTTGATGATAGAATCATTTTTGCGCTGATTTGAAGCGTATCAATATGGAGAGATATCGAAGTGGTCATAACGAGGCGGTCTTGAAAACCGTTTGTCCGCAAGGGCGCGTGGGTTCGAATCCCACTCTCTCCGCTTCCAACTTAATAATTGGAAACTGATTCGGAGAAGTACCCAAGCTGGCCGAAGGGACACCCCTGGAAAGGGTGCAGGTCGTTAACAGCGGCGCGAGGGTTCAAATCCCTCCTTCTCCGCTCGCTTGTGAGATGATTATGCGGACGTTCGACAATGGATTTTACGACTGTAAAAAATAAGTCAAAAAAAGTAAAAAAGTTGTTGACAAAGAGAAAGTCCTGTGATAATATAAACAAGCTGACCGGTGAGAACAAAGTAAAAGAGTTCGCAGAACTGGTCAAGAACCTTGATAACTGAACAGTGAAATAACCTTGAAAGATTTTGAGAAAAACGTAATCAAAAGATTACAAA
>NZ_JAOQKI010000024.1:0-41910 GCF_025567465.1 Roseburia amylophila | reverse complement strand
ATGCTGTCCTGAATGATTTTGTAATCTTTTGATTACGTTTTTCTCAAAATCTTTCAAGGTTATTTCACTGTTCAGTTATCAAGGTTCTTTATTGTATCTCTCAGACACAACTCATTTAGTGTAACATCTTATTTCTTATCTGTCAACAACTTTTTTCAAAAAAAATAATTTCTTTATTTTTGGAAAAAGCGGAGAAAGAGGGATTTGAACCCTCGCGCCGGTTGCCCGACCTACACCCTTAGCAGGGGCGCCTCTTCAGCCTCTTGAGTATTTCTCCATATCTGAACTTTCCAAATAAATATGATGTTGTCTGCGTACATGACGCATAGATAATAATACTAAAACTATTTCACTTTGTCAATCACAAATTCAAATTATTTTTCACTTATTTTTTTAAAGCATTTTAAAGCTGGATTTTCTTATATTTTTCTATTGCTGTTTCATAGAGGTTGTTGCCATCTCTGTCTATCACAACTATTACCGGGAAGTCTTTTACTTCCAGCTTGCGGATGGCTTCCGCTCCCAAATCTTCATAACAGACAATTTCTGATTTGGTAATACATTTAGAAAGAAGTGCGCCTGCCCCGCCGATTGCTGCAAAGTATACTGCTTTATTACGGATGATGGCATCTATGACTTCTTTGGAACGTTTTCCTTTTCCAATCATTGCCTTTTCACCCAAATCCAATAGGGTTGGTGCATACTTATCCATACGGGTTGCAGTGGTCGGACCTGCGGAACCGATTGGTCTTCCCTCTCTTGCCGGTGATGGTCCCATATAATAGATTGTGGAATCTAAAATGTCTATCGGAAGTTCTTCTCCTCTTTCTAAGACTTCCATCATTCTCTTGTGGGCTGCATCTCTTGCCACATAAATCGTTCCTGTTATATATACATAATCTCCTGCATGAAGCTCTGCTGTCTTTTCTTCTGTTATCGGTGTTGTAATATATTTATCCATTCTATCACCTGTTCTTTCTATAATAAATAATGATATTTACCAGCTTTTATAATAAATCTATTATAATGCCTTTTCGTAGCACCACCAGTCTTCTCCATAAAGATCCGATTCACCACATTTTGTAAAATTCAATTTCTGATAGGAACGCATTGCCCGTTCATTTGTCTTACTTACCAGAAAATGCACACCTTTCATGCCACTTTTTTTTAATTCTTCCATGGTCTTTTGAATCATAATGCGTGCCAGTCCATGATTCTGTTCTGCCTCTCTTATGACAAGACGAGCCAGCTCCGCGGATGGCTCTAACTGCTTCGACCAGCAGGTTAATGCATTTACTTCCGTATCTTCATCAATTGAAATTGCTCCGGCTATTTTATGGGCATTATCTTCTATTATAAATAATGCCTGATTTGCAAAATCTTTTGCAATGGTCTCCCGGCTTGGATATGTTTCATCCCAGGTGCAGCCTTCTGTTCCCATGGCACTCTGGTATAAAGACAGTATTTCTTCTGTATTTTCCGGATGTGCCATTTTAAAATGATATTCTTTTCCTTCTATTACAATTGCGTTCATTCTAAATCTCCCTTACCACATGTCTGTTTACATGACAGCAGATGTTCACTGCCACCGGAAGTCCTGCTATATGTGTCGGGTATGTATTGATGTTTACCTTTAAGGCTGTAGTTGTTCCGCCTAATCCGCCCGGTCCGATGCCTAACTGGTTGATTTTATCTAACATTTCTATTTCCAGATTTTTTACATAAGGTATTTCAGAATAGGAATCTACACTTCTGGTTAATGCTTTTTTTGCAAGAATCGCACATTTTTCAAAGGTGCCTCCGATTCCAACGCCTACTACCATTGGCGGGCAGGCATTTGGACCTGCATCAGCTACTGCAGTCATGATGGCATTTTTAACACCTTCGATTCCTTCTGCAGGCTTCAACATGAAAATGCGACTCATATTTTCACTGCCGAATCCTTTTGGTGCAACAGTCATTTTCACTTTATCGCCTGGCACAATGGAATAATGTATAACTGCCGGAGTATTATCTTTGGTATTTTCACGAATCAGTGGGTCTTTTACGACGGATTTCCGAAGATATCCTTCCACATATCCCTGACGCACTCCTTCATTAATGGCATCTTCTATAGCATCACCTTCGAAATGAACATCCTGTCCAACTTCAATAAATACCACTGCCATTCCGGTATCCTGACAAATCGGAATCTGCTCTTTATCTGCAATTTCAAGATTATCCTGTAACTGATTTAATATTTTCTGTCCTAGTTCAGATTCTTCCGTTGCAGCCGCATTTTTCATTGCTGCATCCATATCCCTGGATAAATAATAATTTGCTTCAATGCACATTTCTTTGATATTTTCTGTTATTTCACTTGTTTTTACTGTTCTTATCATTTCTGTCTCCTTTAATGCATCTGTACTTCCGGTAAAATCTCATCGATATCCATATAGTATTTTTTAAAATTATCCGGTCTTGTATAAATTTTTACCATATTATTTTTCATCATTCCCGCCGGATAAAAGAAAATGTTGCGGCTGTGAAATGTATGGATGCAGCCATTCATATCCTGATATCTGGCATATATCACATAAGGGCATCTGCCATTTACGTTTACATTATAATTCATATCTATATTTGAAATTTCTGCCATAATGTAATAGCCGTTATCTACAATTTTCTTTAAGCTGCTTTTATTATTGTAATGCAATATCAAAAAAATGACACCAATCAGGAAAAAGAAAAGTCCGGTTCCGCCAAAGATGAGTCCTAACATTTTAAAGGCTTCCTCTTTACCGGACTGTGTCAGAAAAAGGATTCCCATTATTAAAAAGGCAGAACCCAGCCCTGCAAATATCCATCCTATTATCATGATTGCGCTTATCCCTGTTTTTATTTTCGGTTTCATATTTTCCTACTTTCTTATATTGATTTTCTTTAATTTCTGCAAAATCTCGTTATGATGTTTTGATTTCATATCCGGGAATGCTTTCATCAGACGGCTGGATACTGCATTCTTTTTGGATAAAAGTTCATCATATTTATGACGCAGATTTTCGAGTTTTTCTATCTTTTCTGCATGCCCTTCTTTAAATTCTGCAGATTTTTCCAGTGCTTCTTCTACATTTTCATAAATATTTTCACCAATCTGGTTGGACAATACTTTAATTTTTGCTGCAATATCATCCATTACCTTTAACCTGCGGTTGAACTTCACAATAGTAGATACCGTTACTACTACGTCAATGGCAAATCCGGTCATTATAATTATAAGTAATACCACCCCCACAATATGCGGTATCAGATGAATGAATCCGTAAATAATCGGATGAATAATCAGCATAATAAAGGTACATGCCAATCCCCAGAAAATTGAAAATTTCAGACATACATATCCCATTATATTAAAGGGTTTATCCGAGTAATCCCACCATTTATTATGAAATACTTTTTCCATTACGAATCCTGTTATAAATTCCAGAACTGATGTTAATAGGAAGGAACCTAAATATAATATCAGTAAATTTTTCTTTAATGGTGTCAGTAACACAACCACGATTAATACTCCACATCCGTAAATTGGACAGTACGGTCCGTTCAAAAATCCCCTGTTTACAAAGATTCCCCTATCCAATGCTGCATATGATACTTCGCTGCACCATCCGATAAATGCATAAATAATAAAAATCCATAGTACTTCATAAAATGTCTGTGGCATCTTTAATCCCCCATTATTTTTTGAAAGGGCGAAATCATGATACAGTGATTCCGCCCTCTTTTTTATAAAGTTTTTTATTCTTCTTCGCTATCCTGCTCTGCGCGGTTAATTAATTCACCAAGCTCCTTGGATATCAGCTCTTCCTCCGATGCTGATGCATCTTCATCTTCTTCTACAATAACACCCTCTGGCTGTTTCGGCTCCGGAATATCATTTTCCATAATTGATTTATCTTCTTTTACCTTAGCCATGCTGGCTACAGTTACTCCGTCATTTACATTAATCAGTTTTACTCCGGATGTTACTCTGCCCAAAAGTGCTGTTCCATTTACCGGAATCCGAATAATGATTCCTTCTGTGGTAATCAGCATTATTTCGTTATCCTGATTTACGGCTTTGACACCGATGATATTACCGGTCTTCTCGGTAATCTTGTAGCACTTCACGCCTTTACCGCCACGGTTCTGTGGTGAGAATTCAGACATCAGGGTACATTTTCCAAGACCTTTTTCAGATACAATCATCAGTGCATCACCCTGGGTATTTAACTGCATTCCTACGACTTTGTCGCTGTCTGCTAAATTCATACCGATAACACCCATGGATACACGACCGGTGCTTCTTACATCTGTTTCATGGAAACGGATACACTGGCCATATTTGGTTACTAAGATGATATCTTTATTGTTATCTGTCTTCTTTACTTCAATCAGTTCATCATCATCACGAAGGTTAATTGCTGCAAGACCTGTCTTACGGACATTTGCATATTCGCAGATTGGTGTCTTCTTCACAATACCATTCTTGGTTGCCATAAAGAGGTATTCACCTTCTTTGTATTCCTTAATCGGAATAACTGCGGTAATTTTCTCACCCGGCTGAAGCTGAAGCAGATTGATAATTGCGGTTCCTCTGGCTGTTCTTCCTGCCTCCGGAATTTCGTATGCTTTCATACGATATACTTTTCCGCTGTTTGTAAAGAACATCAGATAATGATGTGAAGTTGTCATGAGAAGTTCTTCGATATAATCGTTCTCAATGGTCTCCATTCCCTTAATTCCTTTACCACCACGATGCTGGCTGCGGAAATTATCTACGCTCATGCGCTTGATATATCCTAATTTTGTCATGGTGATTACCGTATTGGTTACCGGAATCAGATCTTCCATGGAAATGTCATATTCGTCAAATCCAATAGATGTTCTTCTTTCGTCTCCATACTTATCTGCAATCAGAAGAATTTCTTCTCTTATAACACCAAGAAGCTTCTTCTCATCTGCAAGGATTGCCTTTAATTCTGCGATTCTTGCTACTAATTCCTTATATTCATTTTCAATTTTCTCGCGTTCCAGACCTGTCAGTGCACGCAGACGCATATCTACAATAGCCTGTGCCTGTGCATCGCTGAGTCCGAAGCGGTTCATTAATTTTTCTTTTGCTTCCGGTGTTGTCTTACTTCCACGGATAATGGAAATTACTTCATCAATATGGTCTAAGGCAATCAGTAAACCCTCTAACAGATGAGCTCTTTCTTCTGCCTTGTTTAAATCATATTTCGTTCTTCTTGTTACAACTTCCTTCTGATGCATCAGATAGTAGTTTAACATATCAAGAAGATTTAAGACTTTCGGCTGATTATTTACCAGTGCCAGCATAATAACACCAAAGGTGTCCTGTAACTGGGTATGTTTATATAACAGATTTAATACTACGTTTGGATTTACATCACGACGCAGCTCAATACAGATTCTCATACCCTGACGGTCTGATTCATCACGTAAATCTGTGATTCCGTCAATTTTCTTATCTCTTACCAGCTCTGCAATCTTTTCGATGAGTCTGGCTTTATTTACCATATATGGAAGCTCCGTCACAATAATACGGTTCTTTCCATTGTTCATCGGCTCAATATTGGTAACTGCACGGACACGAATCTTTCCACGGCCGGTACGGTATGCTTCGTTGATTCCGGTTGTACCAAGAATCATTCCACCGGTTGGAAAATCAGGTCCTTTTACAATATCTAATAACTCTTCAATATCAGTTCCACGATTCTGCTCTACTTCATTATCAATGATTTTTACTACTGCATTGATAACTTCTCTTAAGTTATGTGGCGGAATATTGGTTGCCATACCTACCGCAATACCAGTTGTACCATTTACTAAAAGATTTGGAAATCTTGATGGCAGTACAACAGGCTCTTTCTCGGTCTCATCAAAGTTTGGCATAAAATCAACGGTATCTTTATTAATATCAGCAAGCATTTCCATGGAAATCTTAGAAAGTCTTGCTTCAGTATATCGCATTGCTGCAGCTCCGTCACCGTCTACGGAACCGAAGTTACCATGACCATCTACCAATGGATATCTGGTAGACCAGTCCTGTGCCATATTTACCAATGCTCCATAGATTGAGCTGTCTCCGTGTGGGTGATATTTACCCATGGTATCTCCGACAATACGGGCACATTTTCTATGTGGCTTATCCGGACCGTTGTTCAACTCTATCATGGAAAACAATACACGTCTCTGTACCGGTTTCAGACCATCCCTTACATCCGGCAAAGCCCGGGCTGCAATTACACTCATGGCATAGTCTATATAGGATGTTTCCATCGTTTTCTTTAAGTCTACGTCATGTATCTGGTCAAATATCTTGTCATCCATCTATTCTTCCTCCTAGATATCCAGGTTCTGGACATACTTCGCATTTGCTTCAATAAAATCACGTCTTGGTTCTACTTTATCACCCATTAAGGTGTTGAATGTTACATCAATTTCAGATGCTTCTTCTTCATCCATTACAACACGACGTAAGATTCTCTTCTCAGGATCCATGGTTGTCTCCCAAAGCTGCTCGGCATCCATTTCTCCTAATCCTTTGTATCGCTGAATCTTATTATTACCGTCTCGTCCAATCTCTTTTAAGATATTGTTGAGCTGTTCATCGCTGTAGGCATACCAGACATTTTTATTTTTCTCAATCTTATAAAGTGGCGGCTGTGCCAGATATACATAGCCCTGCTTGATTAATTCCGGCATGAAACGATAAATGAAAGTAAGCATCAGGGTACTGATATGGGCACCATCCACATCGGCATCGGTCATAATAATAATCTTATGATATCTTAATTTACTGATATCAAAATCTTCATGAATACCGGTACCAAATGCAGTAATCATGGCTTTAATCTCAGCATTTCCGTAAATTTTATCAAGTCTTGCTTTCTCTACATTCAAAATCTTTCCACGAAGTGGAAGAATTGCCTGGGTTGCACGGCTTCTTGCAGTCTTTGCGGAACCGCCGGCGGAATCTCCCTCGACGATGAAAATTTCGCAGTTTTTCGGATCTTTATCAGAACAGTCTGCTAATTTTCCAGGAAGTGAAGTTCCTTCTAATGCAGTCTTTCTTCTGGTTAAATCTCTTGCTTTTCTTGCTGCCTCTCTTGCACGCTGTGCCAGAAGTGATTTTTCACAAATGGTCTTTGCAACCTGAGGATTCTGCTCTAAAAAGTATGTAAGCTGCTCACTTACTACGCTGTCTACGGCTCCTCTTGCTTCACTGTTACCAAGCTTCTGCTTGGTCTGTCCCTCAAACTGAGGCTCTTCAATCTTAATACTTACAATAGCAGTTAAACCTTCACGGATATCATCACCGGAAAGTGCCGGCTCAGAATCCTTTAAAATCTTATTCGCCCGCGCATATTCATTAAAAGTTTTGGTAAGCGCATTACGGAAACCTGCCAGATGTGTTCCACCCTCCGGCGTGATGATGTTATTGACAAAGCTGTACGTAGCTTCGTTATATGCATCGTTATGCTGCATAGCAACTTCAACAAGAACCCCGTTTTTCTCACCTTCACAATAAATAACCTCCGGATACAATGCTTCCTTGCTCTTATTTAAGTAAGTTACAAATTCCTTAATACCGCCTTCATAATGGAATACCCGTTCTTTTACAGGCTCTTCCCTGTCATCACGAAGTGTAATCCTAAGATTCTTTGTCAGGAATGCAGTCTCTCTTAAACGCTGCTTTAATGTATCAAAATCATATACGGTTTCTTCGAAAATGCTTCCGTCCGGAGAAAAGGTTACAGTAGTACCGGTTTTATTTATATCACATTTTCCGACTTCCTTCAGTGGATACATAGTATGTCCACGTTCATAACGTTGTTTATAAATCTTTCCATCGTGGAAAATCTGTACTTCCAGCCAGTTAGAAAGTGCATTTACAACGGATGCTCCTACACCATGTAATCCACCGGATACCTTATATCCTCCACCGCCGAATTTTCCGCCGGCATGCAATACAGTAAATACTACTTCTACCGCAGGAATACCTGCTTTGTGGTTAATTCCTACCGGAATTCCACGTCCATCATCTTCTACGGTAATGGAATTGTCTTTATTAATCGTAACGATAATATGGGTACAATAACCTGCCAGTGCTTCGTCGACAGAGTTATCCACAATTTCATATACCAGATGGTGAAGTCCTCTCACAGAGGTACTTCCAATATACATTCCAGGTCTCTTTCTTACTGCTTCCAAACCTTCCAAAATCTGAATTTGGTCTGCTCCGTATTCCGTACTCATCTGTATTCCTCCTATTCACGGATTATTTTACATTTCATTTTTTTCACTTACTGTTCCGCTTATGACTTCAAATATTTTATCAATCTGGAAGCGGTTTCTTACAAATTCATCCAGACCGGTACAGGTAATGACCGTCTGAATATCATGTATACTGTTAAGCAGATAATTCTGCCTGTTACTGTCCAGTTCGGAAAGCACATCATCTAAAAGAAGTACCGGTGTATCATGGATACATCTTTTCACCAGCTCTATCTCTGATAATTTCAGTGATAAAGCAGAAGTTCTCTGCTGTCCCTGGGAACCGAATTTACGGATATCGATATCTCCGATAAAAAAGGAAATATCATCTCTGTGGGGTCCCACGGAGGTACTGCAGTATTTTCTGTCCTTTTCCTTCGCCCGGTTTAATTCATCTTCAAAAAAAGCTTCTTCGATATCCGGCTCATACGTCAGCGTCAGCTGCTCCCTGCCACCGGAAATGCTTTCATGGATGCCCCGGACAATTTCATTTAATTCTTCTACAAATCTCCGGCGCCGGCTGATAATCCGCCTGCCGTAAGAAATGAGCTGCATATCCCACACGGATAACGTACTTTCCAAATCCGGATGAAATACCATATCTTTTAACAGCTTATTGCGCTGATTTAAAACTTTATTATACTTGGTTAAATCAGAAAGATAAATTTTATCCAGCTGGCAGATTTCCGAATCTAAAAATCTTCTGCGCTCGGAAGGACCATTTTTGATAATATTTAAATCCTCCGGTGAGAAAAATACCATATTCAGCACACCGAAAAGCTCACTTGCCTTGCGGATTGGCACACCATTAATGGCAATTCCCTTGGAACGGTTCTTCTTCAGATGCATATCAATCTGATAACTCATCTGATTTTTTTCTACCATAGTACGGATATGTGCCTCATTTTCACCAAAACGAATCATTTCTTTATCGCGGCTTCCCTTATGGGATTTCGTTGTTCCGCTGACATAAATGGATTCTAATATATTGGTCTTTCCCTGGGCATTGTCCCCATATAAAATATTGGTTCCACCGTCAAGATTCAGATTTAACTCTTCATAATTACGGAAATTCTTAAGTTCAATGGACTTTATTATCATTTTACAATCTTTATGGTTTCGCCCAAAGCTTCCACTACATCTCCATCATATAATTTCTTGCCACGCTGTACTTCAACTTCGCCATTTACCTTAACTTTTTCATCTAATATTACAAGCTTGGCAGTGACTCCGGAGTCTACGACTCCGGCGGCTTTTAACGCCTGTCCCAGCTTAATATATTCATCCCGCAGCTTAATTTCCTGCATGATTGCCTCTCTTCCTGCCTCTGCAAATCCTAGTTTGCAGTTGCATTAAAGTTTACCGGAAGAATCAGATAGATAAAGGTCTCATTTTCATCCCGGATAAAACATGGTGCCTTTGGATTTACCATATAAAGAGTTACTTCTTCTTCATCAATGACACGAAGGGCATCGATAAAGAATTTCGGATTGAATCCAATTAAAATATCTTTTCCATCTTTGGTAATATCAATTTCTTCATTCATGGAACCAATGAAAGAATTGATTTTTAATTCCATCTTATCATCTGTTATATTCATGATAATCGGCTTTTTATCTCCCTCTTTTACTAAAAGGGTAGCACGGTCGATACAGTCTAATAATTCACGTTTGTTAATCTTAACCTTTGTCTCATAATCAGAAGAAAGCATCTGTTCAATCTTAAAATACTCGCCTTCAATCAGACGGGAAACAACGGTGGTATTGCCAAATTCAAATACAATATGGTTGTCTGATAAATACATGCTGACATCTTCGTCAGCATTTCCCGGGAGAATCTTGCTGATTTCCTGTAAAGTCTTTCCAGGAACAACCACTTTCTTATGCTCATAATTATTTTTCAGTTCTATATTACGGATTGAAATACGGTGGCCATCCAGTGATACAACTTTTAAACTGTTCTCATTAATTTCAAATAATTCTCCTGTCATCAGCTTATTATTGTCATTATCTGCAATAGAAAAGATTGTCTGGCGGATTACTTCTTTTAAAGTAAACTGTGAAATGCTGATTTCTTCATTTCTTTCAATATATGGAATATAAGAAAAATCTTCACCGGATTTTCCAATGATATTGAATTTTGCTTTTTCACAGGTAATGGTTGTCTTAAAGGAAGAGTCTGTTTCGATTACAACTTCATTGTCAGGAAGCTTTCTTACGATATCAGAAAAAACTTTTGCATCCAATGCGATAATTCCTCTTTCTTCAATCTCTCCTTCTATTTTTGTTTCGATTCCAAGTTCCATATCATTGGCAGTTAATTTAATCTCGCCGGCAGAAGCATCTATTAAGATACATTCTAAGATAGCCATAGTAGTTCTGGTTGGTACGGCTTTGGAAACAATGTTTACACCATAAAGTAAATTTGATTTTGAACAGATGATTTTCATGTTGTTCATAACTCCTTTCGACATATATAAATATAATATTTAAAAAGAAATTAAACGTCTTATTCTTAGGGGATGTTAATAAGTGAATAACCTCTGCAACCCTTAATTCATAAGCATTTAAAAAAATTTTGTTACTGTATAACCTGTTTAAATGACTGCGGATTGTGTCTTAATAAAAAGTGAATAAATTTTTATGTAAAGTTAACATAATTAGTTATCCAAAGCCATTCCACAGCTAGTTCACAAATTATAAACAGAACCCTGTGCATAAATTAATTTGGGTTAATTTTTTTCTTAATGGTATTTAATAGATTTACGGTTGCTTCATTCGTCTGTAATTCAGCTTCTACCTTATTAATACCATGAATTACGGTAGAATGATCTCTTCCTCCTAAGAGTTCTCCAATATTTTCTAAGGAAACCCCAGTCATATTTTTGCAAAGATACATGGCAATCTGTCTCGGCTTTGCAATATCGTTGCTGCGGCTTTTAGAAATCATCTGCTCTTTTGTAATATGGAAATGTTCGCATACCACATCAATAATAAGCTGTGGAGTAATCTCCCTCGGCTTGTCCGGAGAAATAATATTCTGAAGCTCTTTCATGGCTACTTCCATGGTAATCTCAGTCTTTTCGAGATTGGAGTAGGCAAGCAGTTTATTTAAAGCACCTTCCAGTTCCCTGATATTAGACTTAATATTAGTAGCAATGTATTTTAAAATTTCATCATCTAAATGGAAATTATCCATTTCTTCTTTTCTTCGCAGAATTGCCATTCTGGTTTCATAATCCGGAGAACCGATGTCAGCAGTCAGACCGCATTCAAAACGGGAGCGGATACGTTCTTCTAATGTTTCCATATCCTTTGGCGGCTTATCAGAAGAAATAACAATCTGCTTCTTAGCAAGATAAAGCTCATTAAAGGTATGGAAAAATTCTTCCTGTGTACTTTCTTTTCCTATAATAAACTGGATATCGTCGATTAAAAGTACATCGATATTACGATATTTCTCACGGAATTTTGTCATAGCTGTATTATTGCCATTTCGGATGGCTTCAATCAGTTCATTGGTAAAAGTTTCCGAAGAAACGTATAAAATCTTCACATCTGGATTATTGGACTGGATAAAATGTGCGATGGAATGCATCAAATGCGTTTTACCAAGTCCTACGCCTCCATATAAAAAGAGTGGGTTATAGACTTCTCCCGGAGATTCTGCAACAGCCAGTGAAGCTGCATGAGCCAGTTTGTTATTATTTCCAACAACAAAAGTATCGAAGGTATAGTTTGGATTCAAACTGGATTTGTCAATACTTTCTGTATTTACGAAAGCCATCGGTTTCGGTGTACGCATGGATTTTGCCTGCTCCGGCAGTACAAATTCGATTTCGTAATCCTTTCCAATAATTTCAGCGACTGCTACTTTAATAGGAAGAGTGTATTTCTTGGTAATGTAGTTAAGCCCCATCTGCTCGTCCGGTACCAGTATGTATAAAGTATTGTCTTTGACATCAAATACCTTAAGTGGTTCTAACCAGGTTTTAAAAGAAATGTCAGTAAGTTCATGCTCTTCCTTGACAGTTCTTAAAATTTCTTCCCATTTTTCAATGATCTGTTCCATAAAAATCTCCATGTTTCTATTATTTAAGCTTTTTAAAGCTTCTCATATTTATAGCATTATATAGAATCCTACTCTTTTAATAATAAACTAAATGAGGCAAATTATCAATGAGAACTTTTAAAGGTATAGGTGATAAGCCTAATGTGAATAAAGTGGATAAAAAAGCCTTTATTTTAGCGGAAAAAGCTATTCAAAATTAAGGCAGGGTCATTTTAACAACAAGTTATCATTAAATTATCTACAGGTTATGCACAGGTTATAAACAATTGTGGATAACCTGTGCATAAAATTTTGATATATAAATTTTATGGTATGGAAGGAAGAAAATGGATACTAGATATAGATTAAAAATAGTTTCTTCCTTATATATATAGTAGTATAAAAATTAATTACCGAAAAATGCAGGTTTTACTTGACTTGACAGGTTTTTTTGTTATAATTGTACTGATGTTTTCTAGCATAGAGGAGGTGGATTATTATGCATAAAGGTAAGATGACATTTCAGCCAAAAAACAGACAGAGAAATAAAGTTCATGGTTTTCGTAAAAGAATGAGTACAGCAGGCGGAAGAAAAGTATTGGCTGCAAGAAGATTAAAAGGAAGAAAGAAATTATCAGCATAGGCCACAACTTTTGTGGTCTTTTTCTTCTTATTACAAGACTTTTTTAAGGATTGAAAAATGGACTCATTGAAGAAAAACAAAGATTTCCAGAATGTATATCGCAATGGTAAGTCTTATGCGGACAAGTATCTGGTGATGTATGTTCTGGAAAATGGTTTGGAATCGAATCGAATTGGAATCTCCGTCAGTAAAAAAGTAGGAAATAGTGTAGTAAGACATCATCTGACGAGATTATTAAGAGAAAGTTACAGACTGCACGAAGAGATGTTTCATAGTGGTTGGGACATTGTAGTCATCGTAAGGGTGTCAGCAAAAAATGAAGGTTATCACAAGTTAAAGAGTTCATTGCTGCATCTTTCGAATCTTCATGGAATTATTTAAAGATAATATCGAAAAGAAGATGGAATGATTTTGAAAAAAATTTTAATTGCAATCATTAAATTTTATAGAAAATATCTTTCACCAATGAAAACAACAAAGTGCCCTTATTGCCCGACCTGTTCTACTTATGGTCTGATTGCCGTGGAAAAGTATGGTGCAGTAAAGGGGGGAGCACTGGCTCTCTGGAGGATATTAAGATGTAATCCTTTTTCAAAAGGCGGATATGACCCGGTTCCATGATTAGGAGGTACGTTAAGTGTCAGAAATCATTTTAACTCAGTACAATGGTAAGATTCTCGGACCGATTGCGAAGGTCTTAGGATGGATTATGAATGGAATCTATTATGTGCTGAACAGTTTGTTTGGAATAGAAAATATCGGACTTTGCATCATTATCTTAACTTTGATTATTTATGCATGTCTTTTTCCATTAACCTATAAACAGCAGAAGTTTTCAAAGCTTTCACAGAAAATGAATCCAGAACTTCAAGCTATCCAGAAAAAATATAAAAACAAGAGAGACCAGGTATCCATGCAGAAGATGCAGGAAGAGACACAGATGGTTTACCAGAAATATGGTGTTTCACCGACCGGAAGCTGTATCCAGATGTTAATCCAGATGCCGATTCTGTTTGCTTTATATCGTGTATTCTTAAATGTACCGGCATATGTACCGGCTGTAAAAGAGAAGTTTTCTGTTCTTGTTACAGAGATTATGTCTATCGACGGCTTTGCAGATAAGATGACAAGCTTTGTTGATAAAATTAAAATTGCAGGATTATCTGTTGATTTTACTGCAACGGATACAAATGTTCTTCATAATTATATTGTTGATGTTTTATATAAGATGAATACTTCCGGATGGAGTGAGTTAAAAAACGTATTTGGTAATCTTACTAATCTGGATGCAACTGAGAAATCCTTAGAGAAGTTAAACTATTTCCTTGGTCTTAACATTTCAAACAGCCCATGGAATATTATGACAACAGGCTTTAAGTCAGGAGCTTATTTACTTGCAATCGGTGCATTACTGATTCCGGTTATTTCTTTTCTGACACAGAGATTAAATATTAAATTAATGCCTACCGCTTCTACCGGTGAAAATGATGCAATGGCACAGCAGATGAAAACCATGAATCTTATGATGCCGTTATTTTCATTTGTAATGTGTTTCACTGTACCGGTTGGTCTTGGTATTTACTGGATTGCCAGTGCTTTGGTTCGTAGTATCCAGCAGTGGGGTATTAACAAACGTCTTGATAAGATGGACTGGGATGCTATTATGAAAGCTAATCAGGAAAAAGCGAAAGCAAAGCGTGAAAAGAAAATGGGTCTGATTGAAAATCAGATTGCTAATGCAGCAAAGATGAGTACAAAAGCAAATGTTATTGAATCAGGTACTATGACAAAAGAAGAAAAGGAAGAAGCTTTAGAGCATGCAGCAGAGGTAAGAAGCAATGCAAAAGCAGGAAGCCTCGCCTCAAAAGCTAACAGAGTACGTGAATTCAATGAAAGAAACAATAAATAGAGGGGGTAATATACAATGGAATTTATTGAAGTTTCAGCAAAAACAGTGGATGATGCAATTACAGAGGCTTCGATTAAGCTTGGAACTACCAGTGATAAGATTGAGGTAGAAGTTATTGAGAAGGGCTCTACCGGATTTCTTGGTATCAAGAGTAAACCTGCAATCATCAAGGCAAGGAAGAAGAATGATACGGTAGATAATATCCGTGAGTTTTTGGAAAATGTATTTTCTGCTATGAATATGGAAGTTACCATTGACATTAAGAAAGCAGAAGATGATAAGGTCTATGAAGTAGAATTAAGCGGCAAAGAAATGGGACTGCTGATTGGCAAGAGAGGACAGACTTTAGATTCTCTTCAGTATCTTACAAATCTTGCTGTTAATAAACATTCGGATGGATATATCAAAGTTAAGCTTGATACCGAAGATTACCGCCAGAGAAGAAAAGATACTCTGGAAAATCTTGCAAAGAATATTGCATATAAGGTTAAGAGAACAAAACGTCCGGTATCTTTAGAGCCAATGAATCCATTTGAAAGAAGAGTGATTCATTCTGCATTGCAGGGTGACAGATATGTAGAAACCCACAGCGAGGGAGAAGAACCTTTCCGTCATGTAGTTGTTACACTAAAAAAATAATTTAAAAATTTTATAAGAAAATGATTTCATAAGAGTTATAAAATGATATAATTATACCGTTTTATAACTCTTATATATTACACAGATAATATAAGAATTCTTATATTAAGGAGATTTCTATGAAAACAGAGACTATTGCAGCAATTGCTTCCGCCATGACGAATTCAGGAATTGGAATTATCCGTATCAGTGGAGAAGATGCTTTTGATGTAATTGATAAGATATACCGGTCACAAAAAGGAAACAAGCTATTATCAAAGTGCAAGAGTCATACGATTCATTATGGCCATATTTATGATGAAGATGAAATAATAGATGAAGTAATGGTTCTTCTGATGCGGGCACCGAACAGTTATACCAGAGAAGATACAGTAGAAATTGACTGCCATGGTGGAACACTTGTGATGCGGCGTATTTTAGAAGTAGTGCTGAAAAATGGAGCAAGACCGGCAGAACCGGGAGAGTTTACCAAGCGTGCATTTTTGAATGGTCGTATTGATTTAAGCCAGGCAGAATCTGTCATGGATGTCATTTCTTCAAAAAATGATTTTGCATTGAAAAGCTCCATGCAGCAGTTAAACGGAGCTCTTACAGGGAAAATCAAAGAAATTCGTGGTAAAATCATACATGAGATTGCATTTATTGAGTCTGCTTTAGATGATCCGGAGCATATCAGTATTGATGGATATGGAGAGAATCTTCTTATTATAATAGAAAAATTGATGCAGAAGATGAATCAGATGATTGCATCTTCGGAAAATGGTAGCCTTTTAAAGGAAGGTATTAATACAGTAATCGTCGGAAAGCCGAATGCCGGAAAATCTTCTTTATTAAATGCGCTGGTAGGAAGAGAGCGGGCAATTGTAACGGATATTGCTGGAACTACCCGTGATGTATTGGAAGAGCAGATTAATTTAAATGGCATTACGCTTAATATCATGGATACCGCTGGAATCAGAAGTACTGAGGATGTGGTAGAGAAGATTGGTGTGGATAAAGCACTATCCCTTGTGGATAAAGCTGATTTTATTATCTATGTAGTGGATACTTCTACTGCATTGGATGAAAATGACGAAAAGATTATAGATGCCATCCGGGAGAAGAAAGCCATCATTTTATTGAACAAATCTGATTTAATCCAGGTAACCGGAGAAGATGAGATCAAAGAAAAATTATCCGGTGCAGATCATAAGATGATAGCTATTTCTGCAAAAGAAAATCTTGGAATTGATGTATTAGAAGAAACCATTACGGAAATGTTTTTCCATGGAACGATTTCATTTAACGATGAAGTATATATTACTAATATTAGACATAAAAACGCATTGATTCAGGCAGTAGAGAGCTTAAAGTTAGTAAAACAGAGTGTAGAAAATGGAATGCCGGAAGATTTTTATTCCATTGATCTTATGAATGCTTATGAAGAACTGGGTACTATTATCGGAGAAGCAGTAGAAGATGATCTGGTTAATGAGATTTTCAGTAAATTCTGTATGGGTAAATAATTATATTTAGATAGAAAGAAGGATAACGAAATGTCGGTAATCGAAGAGACATATGATGTGTGTGTGGTTGGAGCAGGCCATGCAGGTTGTGAAGCAGCACTTGCCTGTGCCAGAATGGGACTTGAAACCATTATATTTACAGTAAGTGTAGACAGTATTGCGATGATGCCTTGTAATCCTAACATTGGTGGAAGCTCCAAGGGACATCTGGTTCGTGAAATTGATGCTTTGGGTGGACAAATGGGAATTAATATTGATAAAACATTTATTCAGTCGAAGATGTTAAATAAATCTAAGGGTCCTGCAGTGCATTCTCTTCGTGCCCAGGCAGATAAGGCATCTTATAGTATGGAAATGCGGAAAACGCTGCAGTCTACTGAACATCTTACCATAAGACAGGCGGAAGTATCTGAAATTATCACAGAAGATAATAAGATTGCCGGCATTAAAACATTTTCCGGAGCAATTTATCACAGTAAGGCTGTTGTATTGTGTACCGGAACTTATCTTCGGGCAAGATGTCTCTATGGAGATGTGATTAATTATACAGGACCGAATGGGTTACAGCCTGCTAATCATCTTACAGATTCTTTAAAAGCCCATGGAGTAGAAATGTTCCGCTTTAAGACAGGAACTCCGGCAAGAATGGATAAGAATAGTATTGATTTCAGTAAAATGACCGAGCAGACCGGTGATGAGAGAGTAGTACCATTTTCCTTTACTACAGACCCGGAAAGTGTTCAGATAGAGCAGGCATCTTGCTGGCTTACCTATACAAATCCAAAAACTCATGAGATTATCCGTGCAAATCTCGACCGTTCACCAATCTATGCTGGAGTTATTGAAGGAACGGGTCCTAGATATTGCCCCTCCATTGAGGATAAAGTGGTAAAATTCGCCGATAAGGAAAGACATCAGGTATTTTTGGAGCCGGAAGGCTTAAATACCAATGAAATGTATGTCGGTGGAATGAGCAGTTCCCTGCCAGAGGATGTTCAATATGAAATGTATCATACGGTTCCGGGACTGGAGCATGCGAAGATTGTAAGAAATGCATATGCTATTGAGTACGACTGTATCAATCCAAACCAGTTGTTACCTACGCTGGAGTTTAAGAATATCAAGGGATTGTTCAGCGGCGGCCAGTTTAACGGAAGTTCCGGCTATGAAGAAGCTGCAGCCCAGGGTATTGTTGCTGGAATCAATGCAGCTTTATATGTAAAAGAGAAGGAACAGCTTGTATTGCATCGTTCCGAGTCCTATATCGGAGTGTTAATTGATGATCTGGTTACTAAGGAGAATCATGAGCCATATCGGATGATGACATCCCGTGCCGAGTATCGTTTATTACTGCGTCAGGATAATGCAGACCTTCGTCTTAGTAAATATGGTTATCAGGTCGGACTCATTTCTCAGGAAAGATATGACTGGGTAGTAAAAAAAGAAAAATTAATTCAGGATGAAATAAATCGGGTAGAGTCAGTAACAATCGGTGCTAAAGAGAATGTGCAGAAGCTATTAGAGAAATATGGAAGTACTCCTTTGAATACCGGAACCCGTCTTACCGAACTGATTCGCAGACCGGAACTGGATTATGAAAAACTGGCTCCAATTGATGAAGGCAGACCGGAGCTTCCGGAAGAAGTACAGGAACAGGTTAATATTAATATTAAGTATGATGGATATATCAAACGTCAGATTAAACAGGTGGAGCATTTTAAAAAATTAGAAAATAAGAAAATTCCGGATGATTTTGATTATGATGCAGTAGACAGCCTTCGTATCGAAGCAAGACAGAAGTTAAAGCTTTATCGTCCGGTTTCCATTGGACAGGCTTCAAGAATCTCCGGTGTATCACCTGCAGATATTACGATGTTGTTAGTCTATATGGAACAGGTAAAAAAATAGGAAGAAGAATGAGGATATCTTATGGCATATGATTTTACAAAAATGAGAAATATTCTATCAGATTGGAATTTAGAACTTACTGCAGAGAAAGAGCAACAGTTCCTGACTTTCTATGAAATGCTGGTAGAAAAGAATAAAGTAATGAATCTTACTGCAATCACAGAATTTGAGGATGTTGTGGAGAAACATTTTTTAGACAGTATTTCTCTTTGCCAGGTGATGGACTTAAAGAAGCCGCTTACTTTATTGGATTTGGGAACCGGAGCCGGTTTTCCTGGAATCCCACTTAAGATTATGTTTCCGGAGCTTAAGATTACTTTGGCGGATTCCTTGAATAAAAGGTTATTATTCTTAAATGAAGTTATGGAAGCACTTAATCTGAAGGATATTAAAACGGTTCATGGAAGAGCAGAGGAGCTTTCTAAAAGAAAAGATTATCGGGAATCCTTTGATTTATGTGTTTCCAGAGCAGTTGCTAATTTATCCACATTAAGTGAATATTGCCTACCATTTATCCACACAAGCGGCAAATTTATTTCTTATAAGTCTGGAGAGGTGGAAGATGAGCTGAAGGATGCAAAGAAGGCAGTTTTCGTGCTGGGCGGCGAGATAGAGGATGTAATTCACTTTACACTGCCGGATAGTGACATTAAACGTTCTTTTGTGGTAATTAATAAGGTTCATGCGACACCAAAAGCATATCCACGTAAGGCTGGAACTCCATCAAAAAACCCTTTAAAGTAAAAATTAAAATTAGATTAAACTACTGGAAACATGTTTGGTTCCTTCTTTTCTATCATAATTTTTCTCGCTAGTTGCGTAAACTACGAGAAACACGCTTTGCGAGTTTCTCGAGTTATCGCGGTGCTCGCCAAATCTGCATGCAAGCATGCGATTTTTCTCGCTACTCGCGTAAATAAAAAGGATAACAAATTTTTGTTTGTTATCCTTTAAAGATTTATACGTTGTTTTCAATGACTGGTTTTATTATTGTAAGAACATTAAAACAATATCTTTAAATTTATCCGGCGTTTCAAGCTGGGGAAGATATCTGGAATTGGAAATGTAGGTTGCTTCAATATTCTTATTTAAGTGAAGATATTTTTCTGTAATAGCTACGGCATTATTTCTTTCTCTACTGGAAATGATGTAGAGATTGTCTGCTTTTTTCACAGCATTGGTGATATCAATATTGACATAATTTCCTTTGGTGCTGGCAAGCAGATATTTTCCGGCACTGTTTCCTTTGTGTGCAGATTCAAAGTAAGTATCTTCTAATTTGGATGAAAGGAATGTTTTCTTGAAGATATATTTACTTTCAATGTAATTGAGGATTCTCTTGTGATGCATAATCAGGTTATAGATAAAGGTACCAAGAATTGGAATCTCTAAAATAGTTTTGGCAGCCTTTGTCTCTTTCGTAGGCATTTCCTTGATGATATTGATGTCAGATGGATTAACCAGAATAATTTTTTTAAAGTTATCCGGCTCCATTGTCTGTGCCATAATGACAAAAGAAGAAGAAATACCAGTTACGACTATATTTGCCGCTTCTTTTACAATGTCGTGGATAAAATTATTAATTAATTGTACGTATAGGAAGTTGGTATAGGTAATACCCGGTTTTTCAGAACGACCGCAGCCAAGCAGGTCGATCGTGTAGACGGTATGTTTCTTTTCCAGACGGTGTACAATCTTACTCCATTCTTTGGAGGAAGAAGCAGGATTCAGTTCATGAATCAGAATAACCGGAGTTCCTTTACCGGAAACAGTATAGAAGATGTCACCATTTTTCCAGTGATATATATTTCCTTCTTCGGTAGTTAAAAGATTTTTTTGTCCTGCAGTATAATCTACAATTCGATTTATAATATACATGCCGGTAACAGCAGTAGTAGTGATGCCGATTACTTTTTTCAGATTCCTGTTCATCGTAATTCCTCCCTAAAGTTTATGATACTTTTATTATAAACAAAAATATGCTGCTTTACAATTAAAATCATAGAATAAGACTTTTCAGATAGAAAAAAATAGTTTACAATTATTATGTATACCACATAAGAACATATGTTCTAGGAGGGGCTATGATTAGAGAATATCTGGAGAAAATTCAGAAGGAACTGATAGATCAAAAGAGAGAGACAGAAAAGAAAATTATTTCTTTAGAAAATACAGAAAAAGAAAATATAAAATTTATTGAACTTCTGGATGAAATAAATGATCCAAATTATGAAGCGTTTACTCCAAGAACAGTGAATGCCCGTAATAAGGAAAAAATTAATGAGCTGAAAGTACAGCAGAAAAATATTATCAAAGAAAAGTCTGAATTACAGAACAAGTTATATGATGTACAACGTCGTTTGGAAGAGTGTCAATCTATTATTCAATGTGAGAGGGAAAAGGAGACAATTGCCCAGCAATATCAGGAAGAAGATAATGCAGAATATAAGATTCAGTTATTAGAAGCACAGGAAATGGAGCGACAGCGCATTGCAAGAGATTTACATGATTCTACAGTACAGGATCTTACCAGTATGCTTCATAAGATAGAACTTTCTATGCGTGTAATGGATATGGATTCGCAGCGTTGTAAAATGGAATTATCAAATGTACTTGATAATATTCGCAATGTGATAAGCAATACAAGAAAAATGATATATAACCTCAGACCAATGTCAGTAGATGATATAGGAATAGATGTAACACTGAAACATGCTATTGCAAAAATAGAGCAGGAGTGGAACCGGAAGATAGAATATATTATAATAGGAAAACCGTTTCACGTGAAACCTGTTGTTGCATTGTCTTTATTAAGAATTATGCAGGAGGCATGTACGAATGCATTGAAGTATGCTGATGCAAAAGAAATATGTGTTGTATTAGAATATACTGAAAATGATATTTCACTTGTAATTGAAGATGATGGTATTGGATTTAATACAAAAAAGAAAGTTGCAAAAACAAAAAATTCCGGTTTTGGTTTATCTATTATGAAAGAAAGAGTTCATCTTTTATCAGGTGAGATTCAGATAAAAAGTGAAGAAGGAAAGGGTACTACAATAAGTATTCGTGTACCAAACTTTGTCGAGGAGGAAGAAAATGAGTAAAGTGAAAGATAAAATAGAAATAATCATAGCAGATGATCATATGATGATTCGGGAAGGCTTGAAACAATTACTGGAACTGGATGGTACGATGAAAGTAATTGCAGAGGCAAATGATGGTGAAGAATGTCTGAATTTATTAAATAAGAAGATTCATCCAGATATACTTTTATTAGATATAAATATGCCTAAGAAAAATGGCATTGAAGTATTAGAATATATTAAACAGAATAAAATTCCAGTAAAGGTATTGATATTAACAGTACATAATGAAGTCGAATATTTATTGAAAGCTGTTGATATCGGCATTGATGGATATTTATTAAAGGATTCCAGTTATGATGAATTAAAAGAAGCAATTGATGTTATTATTTCTGGAAATACTTATATTCAACCAAGTCTTCTTCCTGCATTAAATGAAAGTATGGAAGATTATGCTTTAGATAAAGAAAAAATAGAATGGCTGACTAAAAGAGAGCTAGATGTACTTCGATTAATTTCAAAAGGATGTAGCAATAAGAAAATATCTGATGAGTTGACAATCAGTGAACGAACAGTAAAAAATCATATTTCCCATATATTTAGAAAAATAGATGTGGAAGATAGAACACAGGCTGCTGTATTCGCTATTCGAAATAAGATAAGTTAGAATAAATAGTAATTGATATACAACAAAATAGAGGTATTTTGATAAAATGTTTCACGTGAAACATTAGTAAAAAAACGTCCGTGAAACATAAAATAGATACAAGATTTAGTATGAATAAAAAAATAAGTCTACTATATTATGAAAGGAAATGTTTCATGTTTCACGTGAAACATTTTTTTTGTTCTACAGGAAATTGTTTTCCTGTAAAGCAAAAAACGCTCCGCAAGAATGAACACTGCGGCGTATAAGGTAGATATTGCAAGCGACCGCCGCAGGCGCGAGAATGTGCCAAGGTATATTCTTTGTTCAAATTTATGCAAGAAAAACAAAAGTAAAAACAGAGAAAATAATAGAAAAAATTACTTTCATTTCTACATGGATTTACTGGAAATGAAAGTGTTATAGTGTTATAATAAAACAAGTTCGGTACAGAGAAAATAATAGAAAACTGAAATTTATGTTTCAATGATGAAAGAGACAGAAAGGAAAATAATATGGGAAGAATAATAGCAATAGCAAATCAGAAAGGCGGAGTTGGTAAAACCACAACGTCTATTAATTTGTCATCATGTCTGGCAGAAGCCGGAAAAAAAATATTGGCAATAGATTTGGATCCGCAGGGAAATACTACCAGTGGATTGGGAGTTGATAAAGATGATTTAGAAAATACTGTTTACGAATTAATGCTGGATGAATGTACAATTCGTGAAAGTATTCATAAAACAGAGATTGAAAATCTGACTTTGATTCCATCTAATGTAAACTTGTCCGGAGCAGAGATTGAACTTTTGGGAATCAATGATAAAGAGTATATTTTAAAAAATGCAGTAGATTATATCCGGGACGATTATGATTTTATTATTATTGATTGTCCGCCATCTTTGAATATGCTGACAGTAAATGCTATGACAACAGCAGATACCGTATTGGTTCCAATTCAGTGTGAGTATTATGCATTGGAAGGAATCAGCCAGTTGATTCACACCATTGACCTGGTACAGGAAAGACTGAATCCAGATTTGAAGATGGAAGGAGTTGTATTTACTATGTATGATTCCAGAACAAATCTTTCTAATGAAGTAGTAGATAATGTAAAAAATAATTTACATACAACAATTTATAAAACAATCATTCCAAGAAATGTAAGATTAGCAGAAGCACCAAGTCACGGCCTTCCAATTAATCTATACGACAGCAGGTCAGCGGGAGCAGAAAGCTACAGACTTCTTGCAAAAGAAGTAATCGACAGGGAGGATATCTAAATGGCAACAAGAAAAGGTGGATTGGGAAAAGGTTTGGATTCATTGATTGCAGATAAAGTTGGAACATCCAATGAGAAGACAGATGCAAAAAATGAAGTTATGGTAAATATCAATAAAGTAGAACCAAATAAAGAACAGCCGAGAAAGAATTTTGATGAAGATGCATTATTAGAATTATCAGAGTCTATCAAACAGTTTGGTGTCTTGCAGCCACTTCTGGTAGTAGACCGGAAAGACTACTACGAAATCATTGCCGGTGAGCGAAGATGGAGAGCAGCAAAGATGGCAGGATTAAAGAAAGTTCCTGTAATCATCAAAGATTTAACTGAACAGGAAATCGTAGAGATTTCACTGATTGAGAATATCCAGAGAGAAAACTTAAATCCAATTGAAGAGGCAATTGCATATAAACGCCTTTTAAATGAATTCAATCTGAAACAGGATGAAGTTGCGGAGAGAGTATCAAAGAGCAGAACTGCAGTTACTAATTCCATGCGGCTTTTAAAACTTTGTGATAAAGTGCAGCAGATGGTAATTGACGATATGATTTCTACCGGGCATGCGAGAGCTTTACTTGGAATCACTGATGAAGAAAAACAGTATACACTTGCACAGAAAATCTTCGATGAGAAAATCAGTGTAAGAGATACTGAAAAGCTGGTAAAGAAAATGCAGAAACAGAAGAATGCACCTGCAAAAGAGGTGAATCCGGAAAAGAAAAAACTGGATGCTGTTTACCAGGAAGCAGAAGAAAAAATGAAAACAATACTTGGAACAAAGGTTATCATTAATCAGAGGGATTCTATGAAGGGAAAAATTGAAATCGAATATTATTCCCCGGATGAATTAACAAGAATATATGAATTAATCGAAAGTATTAAAAAATAGAACATTTGTTTGTAATTAAGAGAAGAGGATAACAACATGATTTTTTCAGAATATTTAGGAATTGATTCCGATTATGTAATAGTAGGACTGGCAGCACTGGTATTGATACTTTTTATAGTTACCATTGTAAATATCGTCCAGATGAGTAAGTTAAAAAAGAAATATAAAAAGTTCATGTCCGGAAAAGATGCCAGGACGCTGGAAGATGTATTGAAAGAGCGTTTAGATGAAATAGATGATCTGGTTGCATCTAACAAGGCAAATAAGAAAAATATCGAAGATATATTTGCTACTTTACGTTTTACATTCCAGAAACTTGGACTTGTAAAATATGATGCCTTTAATGAGATGGGTGGAAAGCTGAGCTTTTCCCTTGCAATGTTGAATGAGCGCAATGACGGATATATCATCAATGCAATGCATAGCAGAGAAGGCTGCTATACGTATATTAAGGAAATTATTGATGGAAATTCTATTATTGCACTTTCCGAAGAAGAAAAAGAAGCTTTAGAAATGGCAATGAAATCAAAAGATGAATAAATTTAATGAATAAATTTGCAGAAAGCAGATTGTAAAAATGACAGGCATACTATATAATAGGGTATGCCTGTTTTAGGTTTTCAGATGGTATTTCAAGGAAGGAAGAACAGATTCGTGCATAGCTATTTAAGAGCAATTGGATTTCAGAACAATATGAAAAAATCTGATATAGAGAAACTCACGGATAAAATCGTTTCATCCCCGGATAGAATTGAAGTCTCAGAAGATTCCATGGGAAATGAATTTGTAGAAATGACGAAAGAGATTGCACCGGGAGCTGGAATCCGTGTTTGCGGAGAATATGCAGAAGATGGAACCTTTCATACCGAATACTATTACCCGTATGTAGAGGGTGACGGAATCACGACCCAGGAGCAGATAGAGATAGAGAAGCATTCCGAAAAAGAATCTTATGCCGGTGTCTGTGACGAAATGAAGCTGGGCGTTACATTGATTTTCTATTTACAGAATGTTGCAGAATATTTATCCGAGCATCACAGAAATCCGAAGATGCGTCCAATGTCCGCTACATTAAGTGCATTGTCATTAAATGGAAAAATCATTATGCCAATCAGCAAAAATGAAAAGCAGATCCAGAATACAAAGAAAAACAGTCAGGACCGTAATTACCTCATTGCAGCTGCAAGAGAGGGAGACGAGGATGCCATTGAAAATCTTACACTGGAAGATATTGATACTTATTCCATGTTGTCAAGACGGATAGCTAACGAGGATATCTTAAGTATTGTAGATTCCTATTTTATGCCATACGGAATCGAAAGTGACCAGTATTCCATTTTAGGTGAAATTGTAGATTACAGGATGGAGAATAATAAGATGACAGGTGATAAAATCTGTTTGCTTACACTGGACTGTAACGATTTGATATATGATGTCTGCATCAATGAAAAAGACCTTCTGGGGGAACCTGCAATTGGCAGAAGATTTAAAGGAGTCATCTGGATGCAGGGAAAAGTAAATTATTAGGTAATATTAGTTCTCATAGTTAAATGGATATAACAAGTGCCTCCTAAGGTTCAATCATGGTTGAGACTTATGGAAGTTGCGAAGTGATAAGTCAGAGTTCGATTCCAACAGGGATTGACCTGAATGTCAAAATAAGATACAATGGAAATTCATCACTAAGTGTTGAATTCATAGATATGGCAGCCGGAGCCAAAAGAGCTGAAAAGCCCGAAAATACGGCATTTGTCTCCTTAGTTAAATGGATATAACGGGGTCCTCCTAAGAGAAAGCCGAGGCATTCCCCAAAGGGAAAAAATGAAAAACAACTTTCAGTTCGAATCTATTCTGAAAAATGCCAAAGGTGACAACAAAGCATTCCCCAAATTGGGGAACGTTCTAATGTTACCAACTCGAAAAAATCTGTAGATTGACAACTCGAAAATGAGTTGATAATCTTATATATGGCCGAAGGGAAAAATTCCAGAAACCCAGTAAAATCAAGGGTTTGCGGCATGTGTCGTCATAGCTCAGCTGGATAGAGCACTCGCCTCCTAAGCGAGGGGTCGGAGGTTCAAATCCTCTTGGCGACGGGCTTCAAAGCGTTCGAAAATGTTAGCTGGATTAGCTGACAACGAACGCTTTTGTTATTTTCTAATCACGTTCGTGACACAAAATTCCATTCAAAATGATCAATTTCCAGCTAACGCAATCCGATTTTTGTTAGCTGACAGCTAATCAAAATTACCGGTTTGCAAACATGGGTTTTAGGAAGTTCAGCTAACATTTGGGTTCCGCTCTGTTGTCACCCCTTATTCGGGGATGTAAATCAGAGAAAAGGCGGGAAAAGAAACAATCTCTCCCAAACTTGCAAACATGAATTAGCTGAAACAGTATTCAATTCTATTAGCTACAGCTAATGGTCAAACAGCAATGTCTGTTTGGAACTTTACTATCTATAAAAGTTCCAGGCAGGCATTTTTTAGTGTCCTGAATCCTGGAGGAAAGGAGTCAAGATGACTGAACCAAACAGGCAATCAGGAGAAAACGAAGAAAGAATCATAGAAATTGAGATTGAGCGTCTTCGACCATTCAAAGAGCATCCGTTTCAGGTGAAAGATGATAAGGAAATGTTTCTTCTGCAGGAAAGCATTGAGAAGTATGGAATATTAAATCCGCTGATCGTCAGACCGGTACCGGATGGCTACTATGAGATCATATCCGGACACAGAAGAAAACATGCTGCGGAGAAACTTGGATACCGTAAAGTACCGGTGATCATCCGGGTATTAAGTGAAGATGATTCCATTTTAAGCATGGTAGATTCCAATCTTCACAGAGAACGGATCAGCTACAGTGAAAAAGCTTTTGCTTACAAATTAAAGAATGACGTATTGAAAAGAAAAAGTGGTCGAAAAAAGAGCCAAGTTGACCACAAAACACCAAGAAAGCGGGCGATAGAGATTATCAGCGAGGATTGTGGTGATAGCCCAAAACAAGTACAGCGTTATATCTCACTGACAAAACTGATACCGGAAATGTTGCAGAAACTGGATGATGAGATTATTTCTTTTTGTCCGGCTGTAGAGATAGCAGCATTAAGTGAAAAAGAGCAAAAGGAATTGCTTGTAGCAATGGAGTATGCACAGGCAATCCCATCACTCTCACAGGCCCAGAGGATCCGGCAACTGAGTAAAGAAAAACAGTTGTCACTGGAAAAGATGGAAGAAATCATGTGTGAAGTGAAAAAGGGTGAGATCACAAGAGTGGCATTCACAAACGAGCAGTTGCACAAGTATTTTCCAAATTCTTATACACCGGCAATGATGAAACGGGAAATACTGGCACTGTTGAAATTATGGAAAAAAGAATCATGGGAAAGTTAAAGGAGGAAGAAATCATGTGTAAAGTTATATCCGTAGTAAACCAGAAAGGTGGCGTCGGAAAGACCACAACAACCGTAAATGTAGGCATTGGACTGGCAAGAGAAGGTAAGAAAGTGTTGCTGATCGACGCGGATCCACAGGGAAGTTTAACCGCAAGTCTTGGATATGAGGAACCGGATGATCTTCGCATCACATTGGCAACGATCATGATGGATGTCATCAACGAAGAAGAAATCTCTCTGGAAGATGGGATTTTACATCACCAGGAAAATGTAGATCTTCTTCCGGCAAATATTGAGCTTTCCGCATTGGAAGTAACGATGGGAAATGTTATGAGCAGAGAAATGATCATGAAGGAATATATCGATGCGATAAGATCTCGATACGATTATATCCTGATCGACTGTATGCCGAGCCTTGGTATGATGACAATCAATGCACTGGTCTCTTCCGATTCCGTGCTGATACCTGTGCAAGCCGCATATCTGCCGGTGAAAGGGCTTCAGCAGCTGATTAAGACCATTCTTACAGTAAAGAAAAGACTGAACCGGAAACTGGCGATTGAGGGCATTCTGTTGACTATGGTTGATTTCAGAACCAATTACGCAAGGGACATTGCATCAAGAGTACATACAACCTACGGAAGTCAGATCGAGGTATTTGAAAATGTGATTCCGATGTCTGTAAAAGCAGCTGAGACCAGTGCAGAGGGAAAAAGTATCTACATGCACTGTCCAAAAGGAAAAGTTGCCGAAGCATATAAGAACTTAACACAGGAGGTTTTGAAGAATGAAAAATAGAAGTGGCGAAAAGATTAAACTGGCAAGCATAGATGAACTGCTTGGTGTGGTAAATGAAGAATCTGCAATGGAGATAGAAATCAGTAAGATCCATCCGTTTAAGAATCATCCGTTCAAGGTGCTGGATGATGAAAAGATGCAGGACCTGGTTGAAAGCGTAAAGATCAATGGAGTACTGACACCGGTACTACTTCGCATGGATGAAAATGAAGAATATGAAATGGTATCCGGTCACAGAAGAATGCATGCAGCACAGCTGGCAGGACTTACGACTATTCCGGCAATCGTAAGAGAATTATCGGATGATGATGCCATTGTGGCGATGGTGGACGCTAACATTCAGCGAGAGGAACTGTTGCCGAGTGAGAAAGCTTTTGCTTATAAGATGAAACTTGAGGCAATGAAAAGACAGGGTGTCAGAACAGATTTAACTTGTGTACAAAATGAACACAAGTTAGGTAAAAAGTCACGAGAATTATTGGGTGAGCAAGTTGGAATAAGCAGTGTGCAGGTGACTCGTTACATTAGACTGACAGAGTTGATACCAGAACTTCTTGATCTGGTAGATAACAAAAAGCTTCAGTTCACGGTTGCTGTCGATATCTCCTACATCGATAAGGAAGTACAGGAATGGATTTACGAATATATCAGCGACACTGGATTTATCAAGCCCAAACAGATTGCAGCACTTAGAAATCAACTGAATAATGGACCAATTAATCAGATTCAGATGTTATCGATTTTCAATAACTGTGTGATGGCAAAGAAAGTATCCCGGTCTCTCACTTTCTCAGAAAAGAAACTAACAAAGTACTTTCCGGATGATTATACAGCCAAAGATATGGAGCAGGTGATTGAATCATTATTAGAAAAATGGATGCAGGAACAGTCCTGTTAAGGATAGAAAAAGCTAAGAAAACAAAGTCAAAGAAGTTTAAAAAGAGGACTTCTTAGCAGAAAATGAAAGGAGGAAATTATGGAGAAAAAAATGACATTTAATTATTTTTACGGTACCGAAGCTGATCAGTTCAGCTTCTACCGCATACCAAAAGTATTATTTACAGACAGTTATTTTAAAGATTTATCGAGCGATGCTAAAATTTTATATGGACTGATGTTGGATCGAATGTCTCTTTCCATCAAGAATCAGTGGTTTGACGACAAAAACAGAGCATATATCTACTTTTCCATCGAAGATATCATGGAATTACTGAACTGTGGCAGAAATAAAGCCATTAAATCCATGAGAGAACTGGATGACGAAACAGGAATTGGTCTGATTGAGAAACGCAGACAGGGATTTGGAAAGGTGAACGTTATCTACGTGAAAACCTTTATGCCTGAGAAAACAGATGAGAAAAAATTTGGAGAGGAATTAAAGAAGTTTAAAAAACAAACTTCTGTGGAAAATGAGGAATCTACAGAAGTTTACAATTCAAACTTCATGAAGTCCCAAAATCAAACTTCTAGAAGTCCCGAAAACAAACTTCAAGAAGTTTACATTTCAAACCCTAATAATACTAATCTTAGTGATACTGAAATGAATGATAATAAATCTAATCATATCATATCTGTGGATGAGAAAAGATTTGATAGCGATAATCACTCTGAGGATTATCAGGCTTATGAAAACCTTGTCAAAGAGACCATTGATTATGAATCACTGGAAGTAACCCATCATGACGATATGCGACAGGTAGATGAAATCGTGAACCTGATCGTAGAAACTGTGATGTGTAAAAACGACAAGATATTGATTGCCAGCAATTGGTATCCGGCATCACTGGTGAAGAAAAAATTTCTGATGCTGACCTATTCACATATCGAGTATGTCTTACACTGTATGAGTGGTAACACCACAAAGGTGAAGAATATCAAGAAATATTTGTTAGCAGCCCTGTTTAATGCACCGTCAACGATGAACGGGTATTATCAGGCAGAGGTGAACCATGATATGCCAGGACTGGTAAGATAGGAGGTGCACATGTTTATTTTAAAATTTGCTGGGAAGATATTATTACTGCCGGTATGGCTGATCCTTTTTGTGATCGGCTTGGCAGTAAAAATGACAGTACATACTTATGCGGTTGTCAGAGGGATCCTTGGGTTTATTTTCACTTTGTTGATTATAGCGACTGCATACTGTTATCATGACTGGGTACAGGTTGCATTTCTGTTTGTGCTGAGTGTAATTCTGTATCTGATCCTGTTTGCAGGAATATTTGTAGATACTGTACTGGACATGACAAGAGAACGTATTATTGATTTTATTATATCGTGAGGAGGATATGAAAATGAGCGAAAACAATGATTATATTCAGTTACCACCACTTAAAAAAGACACACCATCCGATGTGGTAGCATTTATGTGGGAGTACATGAAAGTACCGGAGAATTCAAGAGAAAAAGTTAAGAATCTACTTAAAGATGCAAATGAAAATGGGGTAAAATTAAGTCATCAGGCACCAACACTGTATGATGTTGTCCCAAAAGAAGAAATTGCTGAATTTGAAGAGCTTATGCGCAAAACCATAGCTGACATTGTATCAGAATCCAGTAGCGTTGCCTGTTGGGTGTATGTGCAGAAATACGTGAAACAGAAAACTCTTGACGAAATGCTGCAAGAATTGCCAGGAGCAGGCCAGTTCATCATTGTCATGGATACCTGGTTCGAAAGACTGATGGCGGAATAATGGATGCTATGATAGAATAAAGAAAACGATTTGAAGTGCAAATCGGAATTTGATGAAGAAGCAAAAATGTATGCATGGGCACCGTTGGGATGTGGTAATTATGCCCCTAACTTTTTTGGGACTTCTGTGCCGGAGGTGGTGGAAGTAAGAGAAAATCCAGATGGTACGGTTACATTAACGGTAAATGCAGTATGCGACATGGTTATCTGTGATGATGCTCTTATTACGCATGATTTAACAGTGAAATTCAAAGAAGATGGGAGTTTTCAATATTTAGGGAATGAAATCCGGAAAGAGGATAGAAACAATGTCCCGGAATATCAGTATCGTGTGAAGGGAGAAATCAAGAATGGTAGTTGAAGAATTTCATGATCAGAAAATTATATATCACTTAAATATAGACGAAGAAGTAAACAATATTTTAATGCATCTTAGTTCGTTAAAAACTATAAAGACTAATAGAGTAATCAAAGGTACAACTTTGGTGGGTGCTTTTTATATCTTTTCTTTAGCATTTTATTCATACTTGTTTCATATATTATTTGCATGGATATTTTTATTGTTAAGTATTGGATTTGCTGCAATAGGTTTAAGTGTAGAAAAATTACAAAAAGTATTTATGAGAGCAATCATAAATAAAGAAAAACAGAAAATGAATAATGAGCGAAAATATGTGTTTTCAAAAGAAGGTGTGGATATAGTCACACAGGCTGGAGCTACACATAATTATTGGAGTTCATTTGTTAATAAGGGAGAGATTGAAAATCATATTTATTTGGTTCGTAAAGACAATAAAGTTATATTGATCAATAAAAATGTTCTATCTGAAAATGAATTACTGTTGCTTAGAAGTTTTATTCAAGATATAGAAACAGAACAGTTAGAAACGGAAAATAAAATGTCTTTTAAAATGAAGGCATTGGTGGTTGTTACGATGATTACTATTATTGTTTCATTGATATATACTGGCATTAAAATCGGATATCCTTTATCAAATGGAGAGATTTTTCGTTTATGGTTTATAAGAACAGTTCCTATCATACAATTTTTAATTCTACAATGTTTGAATATTATATGGACGTGTGTTTTGTCTAGGACAATAAAGAAGAACAAAAAGAAATCTTTATTGAAAAGAATTTTTTTATGGGCAGTCGGAATAATTGTAGTGCTAACAATGGCATTGGGGATATTTGTGACCATGTTAAATGAAGATTCAGAACATTATAATAGTAATGGAACCGTGATAGTTAAAACTCCTGTGTGGTTAGATAAACCATCGTATAGACTGTATAAAGAAGAAAATATTCTGGTTCTTCGGTTCTTAAGAAATGCAGATGGAATAGATGATATAAATGCTTCAACTACACAGCAGGAATATATAGATAAATATATAGCTAAAAAGTATGGGTATTTAGAGAAAAAATCAGAACATCAAGATGACGATAAAAATGAATCACGTCAAAACGATATGACAATCGAAAGTCAACAAGATTCAAAAAAAATCAAGAAAATAGACGAAGGCTATCAAAAAATATATCAAACCTATATAAAGGAAACTGATGCAGAATATAGAAAAGACTATAATGCAAAGGGGTATAGCTATATTGTTACCTACGAAGATGAAACGCAGATTAGATATCTAATGTATGATCGTGATAATCAAGAAGGAACAAAGACTCAATATGTGTATTATAAAAATATAAAAAGTACAGATGGATCATGGAGTATGATGGATGCTGAAATTTTAGATATGTACCAGTATGATTACGAATCAAAAGAGGTAAAGGATTTACAAAAGACTTCCTGGTAAATTTAAAAAGAGATCCATTGAATATGAATAGTTACTACATCTCTGGAAAGCCTTGATAAGGTTTTTCAGAGATTTTTCTTTTTATTGGCTACATCTGCCAGTTGGCTACTATCTGGGACTGTTGTTCCGTTGATAAGATTTTCAAGTTGTTGTGCGACTTCGGCTTGTTTGTTTGGATACAGATGACTATAAGTATTTAAGGTTTGAAAGAATTGTAGAGCAGATGAAACAGGCACAGGGGATCACGGAACAGTTAAAGGCAGAAAATCAGATGGAATGGGTAGCGAGAATGAACAATATATAATCGTGTGCAAGGGAGATTGTGGATACAGAGATGGTTTATCAATAATGGAAATAAAATGAAGGAGAAAAGGCGGCAGTTTAGAAAGGCTGTTGCCTTTTAGGAATTGTTGTTTATTTGTTGTTTTTTATAAGCTATACTATAAGGAAAAGATAACATTAGAGCCAGAGGTGAAATTTATGAACTATAAAATTTTAATGGTTGATGATGATAGAGAATTGCTAAAAATGCTGAATCAATACTTTACATTGAAGAATTATACGGTAATGATTGCAGAAAATGGCATAGAAGCAATGGAAAAGATAAGTGCAAATCCCGATATTATTTTATTGGACGTAAATATGCCGGGAATGGACGGAATTGAAGTGTGCAGAAGAATCAGAGATATGGTTTCCTGTCCGATTATTTTTTTGACTGCAAAAGTAGAAGAACAGGATCGAGTAATGGGATTGTTGTCTGGTGGTGATGATTATGTTTTAAAACCATTCAGTTTGAAAGAATTAGATGCTAGAATTATTGCCCATTTGAAACGTGAAGAACGTTTACATAGGAAAAAAGAACAAAGGTTTTATGGAGAATTAGTGATTGACTATGCCAGTAAATGTGTACATATTAAAGGGAATGCTTTAGAGCTTACGAAATTAGAGTATGAGATCATAGAATTTTTGTCTATGAACCCTGAAATGGTATTTGATAAAGAACGAATCTATGAGAAGATTGGCGGATATGATGCAGAAGGGGACAGCCGGGTGGTTACGGAGTTGATTCGCAGAATCCGCAAGAAAATGAAAATGTATTCGGAACACGAATATATTGCAACGGTATGGGGGAGGGGATATAAATGGGCAAAATAAAAAATCTTTCGTTAAGGAAAACCATTGTTTTGTATATGATAATTAGTTTAATAATTAGTTTTTATCTTTCAGCACTAATTATGCGAATAGCAAGCACAGTACAAAACAACATTTGGTGGAATTATGTAGACCAAGAAGAATATTTTGAAATGGCTGAAGGGGATGGTAGAAGGTATTTGCCAGATGTTCCGAGACCACATTCTTATGAAATGAAAGAATTTGATTATCATGTATCGGAAATATGTGATTTTCTTCAGACATTTACAGTGCTTATCGTATCTGTTGCAGGGAGTATTATAGCGGTATTTCTTTTTTATAAGCATAAACTGAAATGCCCTATCGAAGAATTAGAACTGGCTTCCCGACAAGTTGGTCGAAATAATTTAGATTTCCATATCACTTATGAAAATGAAGATGAGATGGGCGGATTGTGCAAAGAGTTTGAACGAATGAGAGGACAGCTGGCAGAGAATAATCAACAGTTATGGAAAATGCTTGAGGAAGAAAAGGCTTTGCGGGCTGCCATTGCACATGATATACGTTCTCCGCTCTCTGTGCTGGAGGGGTATCAGGAAATGCTTTCAGAATATCTTCCGAAGAAAGAGATAAATATGGAGCAAGCCTTAGAAATGGTAAATGAAAGCAAAAAACAGATTGAACGTATGGATATCTTTGTGGAAACTATGCGAAAGATGAGCAGTTTAGATAGAAGGGAGTTAGTAGCAGAAGAAATTACCAGTAAACAGGTAGAAATAGACGTACGGGCAGAGATGAACGTGTTTAGGAAAAAATTTGGAAAGCTATATGAATTAGAATGTTCGGAAACAGAAGAAAAATTTTCAGGAGATAAGGAAGTGATTTTAGAGGTTATAGAAAACCTTTTGTCAAATGCCTTTCGTTACGCCAAGACAAAAGTGGAAATGGAAGTGTTTCTTACCTGTTCTGAATTACAGATCAGAATAAAGGATGATGGAGTGGGATTTACAATAGATAAGCAAAAGGCAACAGAGCTTTTTTATCAGCAAAATGTGAAAGACAGTTTGAAACATTCAGGAATGGGCATGTATATCAGCAGATTGTATTGTGAAAAGCATGGTGGTCAGTTACTGATAGAAAATGAAAAACAGAGTGGAGCTGTAATAACAGCAGTATTTCATCGGATTGCATGAGCGGTCCGATTTTTTTATGCTGTTGTCTTTTTGTTGTGATTTATATTTTATGATGTCTATAACGAAGGAAAGGAGGAATACGTATGATTGCTATTTTTAAAAGAGAGATTAGGAATTATCTAAAGCGACCGTTATTTTGGGTAGGTGTTCTGCTTGTGATTTATGGTGTGTTTAATGCGACAAGTCCATATTTAACCACACATTATCTTACAACGGGGGAGGAAATCATCAATGATCAGTCCAACACTTCGGTTGAAGGAGAAGTGTATGAGGGCTATATTCCAGCCACGCCTGAAAAGCACAGAGAGGTATGGCATGAAAAGGTAAAAATAAAATTAACGGATGTGTTTGGATTGACGGATTCAGAAGCACAGAATGTCATTGAAAAGCTGGAAAGCATGAATTTAAAAGAGGCCTATGCGTATTTGGAGCAGGAATATGACTGGTACGGGGCAAGGTATTTATACGAGGACAGTACGTATTATAAGGGAACGGCAGAAGAAATCAACGCATATCTAGATAAAAAATTGGAAGATAAGACATTTTCTTTTTATTACGCAAGAAAATTTGCTGATTTTGCGGGTCTGTATATGGTGTTTTTTGCAATTATTATGTTGGCGGTTTTATTTTTACAAGATACAAAAAAGCATACTTATGAATTGTTGCATACAAAGCCTGTGACTGCCGGGAAGTATGTAATGGGAAAAGTGAGTGCAGGATTTACAATTTGTTTGCTTGTGCTAACTATTTTGAATATACTGTTTTGGGTATTGTGCCGCATCTATACAAAGGATAGTGGATTTGAAGTGCGACTATGGGATTTTGTGGCTTCTACGGTACTTTATATATTGCCTAATATGCTGATGATTGTGAGTATATATACATTGATTTCACTCATATTTAAAAATCCACTTCCGGGTGTACCACTTTTGATTCTTTATATGGTGTATTCCAATTTGGGCGGAACTAATGCAGAGGGAGTTTACGGATATTGGGGCAAACCTTTGGCAATCATGGTACGATTTCCGGGGCAGCTTTTTGATACGACACCGCCCCCGATGGCGCTCTTAAATCAAAGTTTTCTTATTATTGTATCGGTAGTAATTATACTGATTTCGATACAGATTTGGAAGCGGAGGCGAATATAAATGAAGAAGGAAATGAAGATTGTTCTGCCATTTTATAAAATTGCTTATGCAGTATCCTTTGTTGTAATTTTAAGTGTGATTCGTGCAGTTGTTTTCACGTATGAAATAGGACTATCCATAGAGCCGCCTTTTGCGATATTGACTGCTGTTTTTTGTGCAGATACTTATGTGCAGGAAATTACAAGCAACCGTTCCGAAGTTCAGAGACTGTATCAGATAAAAAAGAGAATCTATTCTATTATACAGAGACTGATGATACAGGGAACTTTTTTGCTGCTGCTCGCTGTTCTTGGATATGGATTGTTTTTTGCGTTTCAGAAACCAATTACACATCCAGTAACAGAAAGTGAAATACTTCAGTTTATTACCTGTTTTGGGGCGATTGTAGTAACTATTTTCTTTTGGGGAATATTGGCTAATACATTGTCTATGCTTTTTCGCAATATGTGGATGGGAATTGGAAGCAGTCTTTTGATATGGGTAGCAACAAATTCCACAGGTGGAGATAAACTTTTTGGAGCATGGAATCTGTTTTCTTATTCTTTTAGAGATATAGAAAATACTGCCGATATTACATGGCTGTATGGGAAAGGCTTGTGTATTTGTATCGGACTGATTTTGTTACTGGCATTGCCGAAGATCGTAAGAAAGAGAGGGTAAATTTATGAGTATTCATATTGAGGATTTAACGGTAAGATTTAAGAATAGTGTCACAGCAATCGACCATGCAGATTTAGATATACCAAATGGGATATTTGGACTATTGGGAGAAAATGGAGCGGGAAAGACAACTTTGATGAGAGTTTTGACCACTGTGCTTAAACCTACAAACGGAATGGTTACATTAGACGGAATTTTGTATAGCGAAGGAAACTATGAAAAAATCCAAAGAAAGATAGGGTATTTACCACAGGAAATTGAACTGTATCCTAATTTGACGGTTCAGGAGTGTTTGGAGTATATGGGAGATCTGGCAGGTGTTCCGAAAGCAGAATGTAGAAAGCGGATAGATTATTATTTGAAAAAGACCAGTCTTATAGAACATCGTAAGAAGAAAATGAAGCAGTTATCAGGCGGTATGAAGCGACGGGTAGGATTGGTGCAGGCGCTTTTAAATGAACCGGAATTTTTAATTGTGGATGAGCCAACTACCGGTTTAGATCCAGAGGAACGTATTCGCATCCGCAATTTGTTAGTAGATTTTTCTGAAAACAGAACGGTTTTGTTTTCAACTCATGTGGTAGAAGACTTAGCTGCCACCTGCAATCAGCTTGCAATTATGCATAAAGGTCGATTTCTGTATGCGGGTTCTATGAAGAATTTGACAGAAGAAGCACAGGGGAAAATCTGGATTTGCAAAGTACCTGATGAGAGAAAAGCAAGAGAAGTGGAACAGAAGTATCGTATTACATCTAAACAGTATGTTGAGGGGGGATTGCAGTTAAGAGTGATTTCTGAAATACAGCCAGAATTGGAGTGTATGTCAATTCCTGCAACGTTGGAAGATGCTTATATTTATGTGACGAATCAATACGAGTAGATAAAGCACCATCTGATGCTTTACTACCAGTTGCACGTTGTTCGCTTTGAATATTTGTGGAGAAAAAGTATGTATTATTTTGGCTTTCTATAAAACCTATAAACCAGCCATTTATATCCTGCCCGTTCACTCGTCCGGTTCCGGTTTTTCCATAAATTCTCCATTTTCAGAGGCGGTAAGATGGATGGAATTTTTGACGGCATGAATATTAGCAGGAGTAAAGTTGAAGTTGTTTCGATATAAATTTTTCAAAAGTTCAACTTGTTCTACTGGTGAAATCTTTAAGGATGACTGCATCCAGTAGGAAGAGAAATCTCCGGATATATTTTTATTGCCATATCCTATTTGCTGAAGGTATGAATTTATAGTGGAAGATCCGAGCTGCTTGTCGATTGATTCAAAATACCAGTTTATAGAGTTAAAAAATATAAGTTAAGGAGGCATGTATTATGAAAAAAGTAATCTATCTGCTTGTATTATGTATGGTGCTGGGAATGGCTGGATGTGGAACGAATCAAGAAAATAAAGAACCTGTGTCTGGAAATGTGTCCGTAGAAACAGAGAATAAAGAAAATGATGATGTAGTACAAAATGAGCAAATAGCAGATACTGGCTCATATCCTCCATGTGTTATGGTTGATGGTGTTATATATAAAGACACAGGATATGTAGCGTCAATGCCTGGTTGTGGAACAATGGATGGAGAAATTGTGTCAACAGTGGCAGGGACAGAGTTACCATCTGAAAATAATCAATCAAATTTCGGAAGCGGATATCATTATCAAAGGAGTTCTGAAGGTCAGCTCATAGTAGTCATTGATGACGAACGAATCATATTTAGAGATATTGAAAAAGATGATACGTCTATTCCAATAGAGGTTATCAATTTTAATGCAAAAGTAAAAGAAATTACCGATGATGGAGAACTTCTTGTAACGCATGTGAGTACAGCTGAAGGCTTTTGTCAGATGAATGATGGAGAGTATTATGTATCGGCAGAAAATTTAGCGGAAAATGTTCAGGTGGGAGATATCGTTACAATATGGTTTAATGGAATGATTCAAGAAACATACCCTGCTCAATTGGGGGTAGTTTATAGAATCATTAAAACACAATAATTAGTCAAATTCTTATTTATGGAGGTATATATTATGAGAGTAATCATTTCAATCATTCTTATGGTAATTGCAGCGTTGGTCGGTTTTTTCTTTGGTGCTGGAATGAACGAAGCAATGGGTGGAGCAATACTACTTTCAATGATTACAGGTTTTGCTTGCACTATTAATGCTATTGAAAAGAACAAGAAGGACTGACAACTTCAAGTTTGCCGAAATATCTTTCTAACTTTCCCTATTTTACAAGCTTTTCAGCCCATTCATTAGTGAAATGATATGTATTTTCCCTTATTTTTGCCCTTATGAGATAATCGTAAGGGAAATAAGGGAAAGTTTTATTTAGTCGTTGCCTGCCACTTTATCAAGTAACTTTGCGGATTCCCGCTTGGCTTTTCTTGTGGAATGGGCGTAGACATTCATTGTGGTACTGACATCTGAGTGTCCTAACAGTTCCTGTACATCTTTCGGAGCTGCTCCATTTGCCAGAAGGTTGCTTGTGTAGGTGTGTCGCAACTGGTGAAAATGAAATCCTTCAAATCCATCCAGTTTCTGAGCAATCTTCCTGCAAACAATTCCTAACGTGCTTGGCAGTTCCAAACTTCCATTCGGTCTTAAGCAGACAAAGGATATTTCCTTATAATCTTCTGGAACATTCTCTGTTCCGTCCAAATGATAGAACTCATAGTAAACTCTGTTTTTGTCTTTTACTTCTCTGTAGTAGTTTTTGTGGTAAAGTTCTCCGTACTGCATTCGGTTTTTAAGCTGTTCCTTTTGGGCATTACGAAGAATCTCTGCCAGTGTATCTCCAAAATCAACAATCCTTACCTTTTTTCGTTTGGTTGGTCCGATGATATTCTTGTGCCTTGAACCATCATAGCGGATACTGCGTCTGATTGTAAGGCACTGTTCTTCAAGATTTACATCCTGCCATGCCAGACCACAGGCTTCACCGATACGAAGTCCTGCATAATAAGCTATCTGGATTGGAAGTATTGCCGGTGGATTGTAATCCTGTAGAAATTCAATCAGTCTTTCATAATCCTCTCGTGGAATTGGCTGTATATCGCCATCCATGTCATCATCAGAAAACAGGTCAACCTCATCCGTCTGGTATTTCAGCTTAATATACTGCATCGGATTGAAAGTGATATATTGCTTTGGTGATACTGCAAACCGGAATGACTGCTGTAATACTGCCGAGAAAGAACGAATGTAATCTTTGCTATAACCTTTTCTTTCTGAACCATCTGGATAAGTGCCACCAAAGGAAAGCAGATCGAAGAAGGCTTGTAAATGCTCAGATGTTACATTTTTCAACTTTCTCTCTGAAATTGGATGCTTCTTGATGTTGGTAATTGCACCGAGGTAATTCTGGACTGTCCCATTACTGAGAGTACCGGTCTTTAATTCTTCCTCTGCCCATATATCAAGTAATTCTCCAACTGTAATATTTTCCGACTTTGCAATGAATTTCTTGCTTTCGTAATCGTCCATTGCCTGACGGAGCAGTTTTTCCGTTTCACTTTTACTTTCTGTTCCAGCGTATTCTTTCTGAACCAGATTGCCGCTTGAATCTTCTACATAGAAGCGGTAGTACCATTTCTTTCCTTTTTTTCTTACAGATCCTTTTGCCATAATCGTGTGTCTCCTTTCGATATCAGACAATCGGAACTGATGAAATGCTTCTTGCGTGTAGGCATCTTATGGACAAGTCCATAAGCCAATTCGCCGCTCGTCAAAACTGTAAACAGCCTGACTCGCTCGTGCTCATTGTATCATAACTCCGGTTGTCGTTCTATACCGAATCGGAATCCTCATACAAAACTTCTGATAAAAGATTTTCAAGCCTTTGTTCTGCTGCTTCCGGTTTCTTGGAATAGAGTCTTACGATATCTGCCATGTCATTAAAGGCATTGACGGTATGGGTGATTTCCCGGAGAAACATAATCTCGTTATATTCATCATTCGATTCAAACCCCATTACTTTTGCAATATCCGCTTCATTCGTGCTGCCCTTGTAATTCTTGCAGGCAAACTGGAATGATTCCAGAAACAGGTTATATTGCTTTAACATTAACAGCAGTAAATCTTTTGAAAAAGCATCTTCCTTTTTACTAAGGTCGAGAGGTAACTGTTGGAGAATATCGCCCATTGCATCACGAATCTGTAATTCTTTCTTATCCGTAATATCGGTTTCGTATTCATCGGTTTCCCC